>NZ_CP092099.1:3350000-3580797 GCF_022259695.1 Flaviramulus sp. BrNp1-15 | reverse complement strand
ACCTAGTCTCCCTGTGTTAATGCCAACTATAGGAATATTGATGTCTTTAACAAAAGTTATGGCTCTTAAAATAGTACCATCTCCTCCAATACTAACAAGTAAGTCGAAAGAATCGTCTAAAGTGTCAAATGTTTTAAAAGATTCAAAATCTTTAATAATTGAAGATTTACTCTTTATGATATCATAGAATTCACTTTCTATATAAGCATCCGCATCTTTTTTAAGTAAGTAATTAAAAAGTGTTATTACAGAAACACTAGTAGTTTTATTATAAAATCGTCCGAAAACAGCAACCTTCATCTCTAAATGTTTAAGTATTTTTTTAAATAATCTGAACGCTCTTTTAGGCTTTCTACATAGCTATCTTCCTCATGTCCAGAAACAATATTGTAACTATATCTGCGGAAGGTTTGTATGATTTCATTAAGTCCCGTGTTTCCTATTTTCAATGTAATTTGAACCAAATCACTATTCATTTTAGATATGAAAGCACCCAAAAGCTTTCCGTCGTTAGACTCAACAATTTGGCTAACTTCACTAAATGAATAATCATTTATACCTTTTTCAATAACCAGAACACCACCAGCTTCTGAGAAGAAAGGCGATTCGTTAAATAAGCTAATAATATCATTAAGTTCATAATAGCCTAAATACTTGTTTTGCTCATTTAACACAGGCATTATGTTGGTAGAGTTTATAGCAAAAGCTTCTAATACATCTAACCAAAGCGTTGTGTCGCGAACAAAAAAATCTTCGATAGCATACTTATAAGTATCTAATGTTTTGTCGCTCTCAAAGCAATGTGCATCGGTTTCTGAAAAACAGCCTAAATACGCTTTACTATCATCTTCAACAGGAATATGAGAAAAGGTTAACTGATTAAATAATAATTGTAAGTCACGTATTTTGCTTTTACTATTTAACGGTTTTATATCGTTTATAATGAATTCTGAAAGTTTCATAGCTCTTAATTATATAGACTGCAAATTAATCAAAAAAATACTATGTAAGCCTGTTGTACTTTGTATTTTTGCTTTTATAAAACAGATTTAATGACAAAGTTGAGTGTTAACATTAATAAGATAGCTACTTTAAGAAATTCTAGAGGTGGCGATGTGCCTAATGTGGTTGAGTTTGCAAAAGATGTACAACGTTTTGGGGCAGAAGGTGTAACGATTCACCCAAGACCAGATGAACGCCATATACGTTACCAAGATGCACGTGATTTAAAACCTGTAGTTTACACCGAGTATAATATTGAAGGAAATCCTATAGAATCTTTTATGAAATTGGTTTTAGAAGTAAAACCCACGCAGGTTACTTTAGTTCCAGATGCTGTAGATGCAATAACCAGTAATGCAGGTTGGGATACTATAAAGCACAAAGATTTTTTAGTTGATGTCATTAAGGAATTTCAAAACAATAATATTAGAACATCCATTTTTGTCGATCCGGTTTTAAAGCAAATTGAAGGAGCAAAAGAGACAGGAACAGATAGAATTGAACTGTATACTGAGGGATTTGCACACCAGTACAGTTTAGGAAATAAAGATGCCGTAAAACCATATACCAAGAGTGCAGAATTAGCAAATAGTTTGGGTTTAGGTATTAATGCAGGACACGATTTATCTTTAGAAAACATCAAATTTTTTAAAGAAAACATTCCAAATTTATTAGAAGTCTCTATTGGGCATGCTTTAATTGCAGAAAGCTTGTATTTGGGAGTAGAGAATGTTATTCAAATGTATTTACATAAACTCAAATAATGCTTTTACATTCAAATATATTAGGCGAAGGAAAACCATTTGTAATTCTACATGGGTTTTTAGGAATGAGTGATAACTGGAAAACCTTAGGCACTCAATTTAGTGAGCAAGGATTTCAAGTACATTTGGTAGATCAACGAAATCACGGACGTAGTTTTTGGAGTGAAGAATTTAATTATGAAATTCTTGCAGAAGATTTAAAAAACTATTGTGAGGCACATGATTTGAGCGATATTGTTTTATTGGGGCATTCCATGGGTGGAAAAACTGCCATGATGTTTGCAACAGAATATCCAGAACTTGTTTCAAAGTTAATGGTTGCAGATATTTCTCCACGTTTTTATCCAGTACATCACGATGCTATTTTAAATGGATTAAGTGCTTTAGATTTTAATGAAATTAAAAGCAGAGGAGCAGCAGATAAAGCCTTAAGTAATTATGTAAGCGACTTTGGAACAAGACAGTTTTTACTTAAGAATTTGTATTGGATTGAAAAAGGGAAATTCGCATTACGTATAAATCTAAATGTTTTAAAAGACGAAGTGGCTGAAGTTGGTGAAGCTTTACCAAGTTATGCAACTTATAATGGAGACACTTTGTTTCTAAGAGGCGATAGATCAGAATATATTGGCGTAGGAGATGAAAGTATTATTAAAAATCATTTCCCAAAGGCTATAATTGAAACTATATCAAATGCTGGTCACTGGTTGCATGCCGAAAATCCAGAAGAATTTTTTGAAGCTGTTATAGATTTTGTGAAATAGATTTTTGTATTTTTATTAAAACATATTTTATATGAAACTTATAATCAGACTTTTATTAAATGCTATTGCGGTATTTGTTATAGCCTATTTTTTAAACGGTGTAAGTGTAGATAGTTACATTACTGCATTAATAGTCGCCGTTGTGCTTTCTGTTTTAAACTTATTGGTAAAGCCTATTTTAGTAATTTTAACTTTACCAATTACAATAATTACATTAGGGTTGTTTTTACTAATAATTAATGCCATAATTATTTTATTAGCCGATAAATTAATTGATGGGTTTTCGGTAAGTAGCATCTGGATTGCTGTATTGTTTAGTATCTTACTTTCTATACTTCAATCTATACTGCATTCGCTTTTTAAAGAAGACAAAAAATAGCTTCAAAATCAAGCAATTAAAAACTTTGTTGGGATGTAAAAATATACTATTTTTGCATCCCAATTTTGGTTACATAACCGTATGTTAAATTCCCGTAAAGGGTTTTATATTATTTAAAATGAATATTACAAGAGAAAACGTTGATGCATTAAATGCTGTAGTAAAAGTAGATATTGACAAAGCAGATTATAGTGATAAAGTCGAAAAAATCTTAACCGATTATCGTAAAACAGCAAATATCCCAGGTTTTAGAAAAGGGCACGTGCCAATGGGAATGGTTAAAAAACAATACGGAAAAGCCGTTTTAGTTGATGAGGTAAATAAGCTTTTACAAGATGCTTTAAATAAATATTTAACTGAAGAAAAGTTAGATGTATTAGGGCAACCATTACCAAAACCACAAGATGAAATAAATTGGGATGCAGATAAGTTTACTTTTGAATTTGAGTTAGGTTTAGCTCCAGAGTTTGAAGTTAATTTAAAAAGCAAAAAAGCAATCACTCAATACAACATTGTTGCAGATGATAAAATGATTGATGAGCAAATTGAACGTATCCAAAAACAATATGGTAAACTAGTTTCTCAAGAAGCCGTTGAAAAAGACAGTGAAATTACAGGAACGTTTACTAATGAAGAAAAAGAAATTGATAATAAAGTAACGTTAACTTTAGATAAGTTTAAAGGAAAAGCTACCGAAAAACAATTTATTGGAGCAAAAGCAGGTGATGTTATTACCTTAAAAACAAAAGGTTTATACGATGATGAGCATGAATTAATGCATGCTTTAAAATTAGGGCATGATGATGTTCATGGTCTTGATATTGAGGTTAATTTCACAATTAATGAAGTTAACAAACGTGAATTAGCAGATTTAGATCAGGAGTTATTTGACAAATTATTTGGTAAGGGTACAGTTACTACTGTAACAGAATTAAAAACTAAAATAAAAGAAGACGCTGAAAAACAATTTGTACAACAAGCAGATCAAAAATTGTTAAACGACGTTACCGAGTATTTGGTTGAAAATACAAAGTTTGATTTACCAGCAGAGTTTTTAACAAAATGGATGCAAACTGCAGGAGAGAAAGAAATGGATGCAGATCAAGCTAAAGAAGAGTATGAAAAGTCTGAAAAAAGCTTACGTTATCAATTAATTGAAGGTAAGTTAATTGAAGAAAATAACGTTCAAGTAACTATGGACGATATTAAGAATCATGCAAGAGAGATGATTAAGGCGCAAATGGCACAATTTGGTCAAATGAATCCTTCTGATAAAGAATTAGATGATATTGCGGCACGAGTATTATCAAACCAAGATGAAGCTCGTCGTATTTCAGAACAATTAATAAGTCAAAAACTATTAAATGTTTACAAAGAAAAAGCGAACCTTAAAGTGAAAGAATTAAGTTACGAAAACTTTGTTAAAGAAGTTTATGGTGATAAATAAGTAAAGAATAATGCTTATCTTTAGGCGCTTAAATCAAATAGATTTAAGCGCCTTTTTATTTAAAACAAAATCTTATTAAAAACATGTTTTGATTCATCTTGATGTAAGTCAGGGTTTTAGTTAAAATAAATTACAAAATAAATTATGGATTACGCAAAAGAATTTGAAAAATTCGCGATAAAAGACCAAGGAATAAGTAGCACATATTACAATAAAATTATAAGTAGTATGTATCCAACTAATTTAACACCAAATATTATTGAAGAGCGTCAAATGAACATCGCTATTTTTGATGTATTTTCAAGGTTAATGATGGATAGAATCATTTTTCTAGGCACAGGAATTAACGATCAAGTGGCTAATATTATTCAAGCACAGTTGTTGTTTTTAGAAAGTACTGATGCAAATAAAGATATCCAGATTTACATTAATTCTCCTGGAGGAAGTGTATATGCAGGTTTAGGAATTTATGATACGATGCAGTTTATAAAACCAGATGTAGCTACTATTTGTACAGGAATGGCAGCATCAATGGGAGCTGTATTATTATGTGCAGGAGAAAAAGGAAAGCGTAGCGGTTTAACACATTCTCGTGTTATGATTCATCAACCATTAGGTGGTGCACAAGGACAAGCTAGTGACATAGAAATTACAGCTAGAGAAATACTTATTCTAAAAGAAGAACTTTATAAAATTATTAGTAAGCATTCAGGGCAAGATTACGACAAAGTATACGAAGATAGTGATAGAGATTATTGGATGAAAGCCGATAAAGCGAAAGAATACGGCATGATTGATGAAATTTTAGCCCGTAATTAAATAAAAATTAGTAATTTTAAAGAATTGTTATAGAGGGATTTATAATTAATTACTCCCATAATAGATAAGATTAATGGCAAAAGAAGAGTTAGAATGTTCGTTTTGCGGTCGTAAAAAACCAGAAACGAATCTATTAATAGCAGGATTAGATGCTCATATTTGTGATAGATGTATAGAGCAAGCACACGGTATTGTAATTGAAGAATCTAAACAAAGTGATAGCAGCGATTTATCTGCAGAATTAAAACTTCGCAAACCACAACAAATTAAAAAGTTTCTTGATGAGTATATTATAGGTCAAGACATGACCAAAAAAGTTATGTCTGTTGCTGTATATAATCACTATAAACGTTTATTACAACCCAACACAAAAGATGATATTGAAATTCAAAAAAGTAATATCATTATGGTTGGTCAAACCGGTACAGGTAAGACTTTAATGGCAAAAACTATTGCTAGAATGCTTAATGTGCCTTTGGCAATTGTTGATGCTACTGTTTTAACTGAAGCTGGTTATGTAGGAGAAGATGTAGAAAGTATATTAACACGTTTATTGCAAGCAGCAGATTACAATTTAGAAAAAGCAGAAAAAGGCATTGTTTTTATAGACGAAATCGATAAGATAGCTCGTAAAAGTGACAACCCTTCCATTACAAGAGATGTTTCTGGTGAAGGTGTGCAACAAGCCCTTTTAAAACTTTTAGAAGGCACCGTTGTTAATGTACCACCAAAAGGTGGTCGTAAGCATCCAGACCAAAAGTTTATTGAAGTCAATACGGAGAACATATTGTTTATAGCTGGTGGAGCTTTTGATGGTATTGAGCGTGTTATTTCTAAACGTTTAAACATGCAAGCAGTTGGTTATAGTGCATCTATGTCTGATGAGGTAGTAGATCAAAATCATTTGCTTCAATATATCATACCAAAAGATTTAAAAGATTTTGGATTAATTCCTGAAATTATTGGGCGTTTACCGGTATTAACATATATGGACCCTTTAGATGCAAATACTTTAAGAGCAATTCTTACCGAACCAAAAAATGCCATTATAAAACAATATAAAAAGTTGTTTGAAATGGACGAAATTGAGTTTACTATTACTGATGGAGCTTTAGATTATGTAGTGAATAAAGCCATTGAATATAAACTTGGAGCCCGAGGATTACGCTCACTTTGTGAAGAAATTTTAACTGATGCTATGTTTGAATTACCAAGTAGCAATGAGAAAAAATTAAATGTAACTAAAGCTTACGCTGAAGATAAATTAACTAAAACAACTTTAAAGAAATTAAAAGCAGTTTCTTAAAATCCCGTTTTTTATTAAAATATATATCATAAAAAAAACCACACTGTTTAGTGTGGTTTTAATTTTTTATGGATATTAATTAATAATGGATTGTGTTCAAAAATCTTATTAATCTTTTAATTCTTTGATAAAAGTAAACTTTAACCAAGAGGTGTACAAAGTCTTATTTTAGCTTTTAGACTATTAGACGAAATACTCGTTTAAAAACTTTTTGATTAACACTTAATCGATTTCAAAGCAGTTTACCGAAGATTTTTACTCTTCTAAAATAACAAACTCTACACGTCTGTTTGCTTGAAGATCTTCATCAGTACATTTGTTTTTACAATCTACTAGCGGTTTAGTTTCACCAAAACCTTTAGACTGTAATCTATCTTTGCTAATACCATTTTTAATTAAGTATTTAACAGCAGACGCAGCACGTTTGTTTGATAAACCTAGGTTATAAGAATCTCTACCTTTATTATCAGTATGTGCATTAATTGCTAGTGTCATATTTGGATGTTCATGAAGAACTTTAATGATTTTGTTTAAAGAAATGAAAGACTCTTCTTTAACATTCCATTTATTAAAATCGAAGTAAATGTTTTCAAGAACAATTCTTAATTCATCATCAACTTTTGCAATTACAGGTTCTGTTGTAAGAAGCTCTATATTTTTATTATAAGTTGTCTCTACTCCTTTATCTGCGACAAAATTTACCGAAGCATCTTTAAAGCCATCTTTATGAGTAGAAATTGTGTAGTTTTCAAAAGGCACAACATTAAAATTATAAGTAGCATCTTCTCCAGTAATTGTTCTGGCTATTTCAAAACCATCAACATCTTTTAAAATAACAACGGTGTTTGGTAATTGTATCTGAGTTTCTAAATCTAATATTTTGCCTTTTACATTTTGAGATACTTCTTCATTTGTAGCGGTGTAAATATCGTAGCTTCCTCTTCCGTTTTGTCTATTTGATGATACATAGCCTTTGTTTCTTGCTGCTAAAAAATAGGCCACTTCATCATATTCAGTATTTATGGTGTTACCTAAATTTCTTGGCGCCATGAATCCGTTACTTGTAATTCTACTTGTAAAAAGATCGAATCCTCCAATGTTTTCATGACCTTTTGAAGAAAAATACAAGTGTTTATCATCCATAGAAAGAGAAGGGTATTTATCATCCAAAGAGGTATTAATAGTATTCCCTAAGTTTTTTGGAGTTGATAAAGAACCATCTGCATTAATATTAGACACATAAAGATCGTAACCTCCAATCGCGTCTGGCATATTAGCAGAAAAATATAGTTTATCTCCTTTATGGTTCACATATGGGTTTTCAATGGAAACATTGGCCTTATTAATATTTAATAATTCCTGATTCATCCAATTACCATGAGAGTCTTCTTCTAAAACCGCTTTGTATAATTTAAATTCCAAAGAATTTTCTTTGCTACTTCTAGTAAAATAAACTGTTTTTTGGTCTGGTGTAAATGTTAATTGGTCTTCACTATCGCTAGTGTTTAATATTCTTGAGAATAATAAAGGCATACTTAAATGACCATTTTCATCTATATCTAAACAAAATAATTCTTTATATGCTTCATTGGTATTAGGATCTATTTTTGCTAGTCCTCCCAGTTTTTTTGAAGATACCATTATGAGTTTATTTCTAAAAAATCCTGAACCAATTTCAGAATATTTAGAATTAACACCTGCGTCTAAAAGTTCAAAATCAAATCCATTGGCTTCTATAATAGTTTTTGTAGAAGGCTTGTAAATATTAGGATTGATATTATTATCGTAAGAATAATTTGCTGCTATTAAATTTGATGGTCCTTGGCTAATTACAATATTAGACACAAGGAAAATGAAAAAACATAGTTTAGTTTTCATCTTTGGAGGGTTTGGATTAATTTTCACTAAATATAAACCTACTGCTAAGGATTTTAAAAATTTCTTAGACCAATAGCAATTTAATTCGGTAAGTGCTTGTTTTAGAGAGGATTCTGACAATATTCAATTTCACGAATTTAAGCGTAAAAGTTCCTCCATATAATCTCTTGTATTAGAAAGTCTGGGTATTTTGTGTTGTCCACCTAACTTGTTGTTTTGCTTTAACCAATCGTAGAAAAGATTTTCCCGTGCGATGTTAATTTTTGGTTTGTTAAGTGTGATATTATTATAGCGTTTAGCTTCATAATCAGAGTTTAAAGATTTCAAGGCATTGTCAAATAATTCATTGAAATGATTTATGTCTTTAGGTTGCGTTTTAAATTCTATCAACCATTCATGAGCACCTTTTTCTTTTCCTTGCATGAAAATGGGTGCCGCAGTAAAATCTACAATTTCTGAATTGGTTTTTTTGCATACTTTTTTTAGAGCACCTTCAGCGTTTTCAATAATAAGCTCTTCACCAAAAACGTTAATATGATGTTTTGTTCTTCCAGAAATCTTTACTCTATAAGGTTTTAATGATGTAAATCTAACAGTGTCACCAATTTTGTATCGCCATAACCCCGCATTAGTAGTTATAATTACAGCATAATTCTGATTTAATTTTACTTCACTAAGTGGAATAGCTTTTTCTTCAGAAGTTGCATAAATATCCATAGGAATAAATTCATAAAATATTCCGTAATCAAGCATTAATAATAACTCGTTTGAATTGTTTTGATCTTGTATCGCAAAAAATCCTTCTGAAGCATTATAAATCTCGTAATATTTAAAATCTTTTTTAGGAAGTATTTTTTTGTATTGATCTTTATAAGGTGTGAAGCTAACCCCACCATGAAAATAAACCTCTAGGTTTGGCCAAATATCAAATAAGCTTTCTTTATCTGTAGTTTCTAAAACATTATTAAGTAGTACTAGCATCCATGAAGGCACACCAGCAAGACTGGTAACATTTTCATCAATAGTTTCATTAACAATGGCTTGCATTTTATGTTCCCAATCGCTCATTAAAGAGACTTTATTACTAGGTGTGCTACTAAATTCTGCCCAAAATGGCATATTATCAATTAGAATAGCCGATAAATCGCCAAATACAGTTCCATTTTCTTTATATAGCTCCTTGCTTCCGCCTAAACGCAAACTTTTACCTGTAAATAGTTGAGAGTCTTCATTATTGTTAAGGTACATACAGAGTAAATCTTTTCCGGCAGCATAATGACAGTCTTCTAACGATTCTTGACTCACTGGAATAAATTTACTTTTGGCACGTGTGGTTCCACTAGATTTTGCAAACCATTTTATGGGAGTTGGCCAAAATAAATTATTTTCACCTTTACGAGAACGCTCAATAACATCTTGCCAACCATCGTAATTTTTTATGGGAACACGCTCTGCAAACGTGTTGTAATTTTTTATACTTGCAAAATCGTATTGCTTGCCAATTTCAGTGTTTTTAGCCATATCAATAAGGCTAAATAGTAACTCATTTTGCACTTCATTGGGGTATTTTAAAAACAATTCAATTTGATGAAAACGTTTTTTTAAAAACCAAGAAGCAATCGAATTTACTATAGGTATTGGCATATTTAGTTTATCTTTAAGATTTTAAAAATAAGACTTTTTTTTATGAACTACCAAGGGGTTTTAACAAAAATGGAAACAGAGTTTTCACAACCTATACAATACTATTTAGTGTTTGAATCCGATTTTATAAATATGAATCAGTTGTTGGATAAAAACATTACAATTCAATTTATTAAATATCAATGTTTAAACTGTGGATTAGATAAGCCTATTTACCGACAAGGCTTTTGTAAAAGTTGTTTTTTTGATATTCCACAAGCTGCAGATTGGATTATGCGTCCAGAATTAAGTACAGCTCATTTAGATAAAGAAGATAGAGATTTAGAATATGAAAAGAAAGTTCAATTACAACCGCATATAGTGTATTTGGCTAATTCTAGTAACGTAAAAGTAGGTGTTACAAGAAAGAGTCAGGTACCAACACGTTGGATAGATCAAGGTGCGCATGAAGCTATTGAAATTGTTGAAGTTCCTAATAGATATTTAGCAGGTATTACGGAGGTTGCTTTAAAAGATTATGTAAGTGATAAAACCAATTGGAGAACCATGCTTAAAAATGAAATTGTTGATGAAAATTTAGTGGAATGGCGAGAACGTTTGAAGCAATATATTCCCGATGAAGCAAAAGACTATTACATAGAAAATAATACAGAAACCAATTTAGACTTTCCTGTGCATAAATACCCGATAAAGCCAAAAAGTTTAAATATAATAAAACAACAAAGCTATACAGGTAAATTGGTTGGAATAAAAGGGCAATATTTAATTTTTGAAGACGAAACCGTTTTTAATATTCGTGCTAATGAAGGTTTGGTTGTAAATTTGAATATAAATTAATCATTATGCTTTTAAAGAAAACAAACCTGCTAACTGTTTTGTGTTTGATGATTTTTATATGGTCTGGTAATACTCAGAATAAACCATTAGATATTAAATATAAGAGAAACTCGGATAATTCTGTTTCATTTTCATTTACTAAGAAAAACCCTGGAAGCACTTATGTTATTTTAAAATTTAATCAATTAACTAATGCAAGTACTAATGTAATAAGAAGAACCATTTATGGGTTTTCAGGTAATATAACAACTTTAAAACCAATAGATCCAAAGAAAGGTATTGGCTTTTCATATTCTTATACTTTTATAGATGGTGATTCAAGAGCAAAACCTGAATTGGATTTTAAATATATTCTCCCATTTAAAAATGATAAAAAAATAGCAGTTAGAAAATTAAGTTACTTAGGTGAAAAATTTGGAAATACTAATCCAAAAAACTGGACGTCTTTTCAGTTTTTAACAGAACCAAATGATACGGTTTATGCAGCAAGAAAAGGTGTGGTGGTAAAAATTGTTGATGAGTTTAATCCAGATCTAGTAGTTGAATATAATTTCAAGAACGAATCAAACTATATTGTTGTAGAACATGAAGATGGAACCTTTGCAAGGTATGGCGTGCTTAAAAAGAATAGTATAATGGTAAAAATAGGACGTAAAGTTTATCCTTTAACACCATTAGCAATTACGGGTAGTTATGATAAGCCTGAGAACAGTCAATTGCGTTTTTCTGTATATTATTTAGATGATGACATTACAGAATTAAACAATAGTAAATCTAATTTAACTAACCAGAAACATTATTATGTTTTTGTGAACCCTGTTTTTTATAATGGCGAAAATGGTTCTGCTACAAAATTAATTGCTAATAATGATTATATAGCTTATTGTAATAATAATATAATTGAAGTAGAAATGACAAAAAGAGAAAAGAAGAAGAGGTTGAAAAAATAGGATGTTTTTTTAAAATAATTTTATTAATACTTTAAATAAAAAAATCCCACTTACAAATATGTAAATGGGACTTATATATTTATTTCAAATAAAAGACTAAATATCCTCTTGATCTCTTAAATTTTGTATATAAGCCGCTTTTTGAATTTCACGACGTCTTTTAACAGATGGTTTAGTAAAAAACTGGCCGTCTCTTAGGTTTTGCATTACTTTAATATTTCTGTGTTTTCTTTTATAACGTTTTAAGGCACGTTCTATATTTTCGCCATCTTTTACAATAATTTTTAACATATCTTTTTTTTAGTTATTTGTTTTAGGGTTATCCTAAATACGTTTTTAATACTTTACTTTTTGAAGCATGTCGTAATCTACGAATGCCTTTTTCTTTTATTTGTCTTACACGTTCTCGTGTTAAACCAAATTCGTCTCCTATTTCTTGAAGACTCATAGGTTGTCTTTTACTTATGCCATAATAATGGCGAATTACTTCAGCTTCCTTTTCAGAAAGTGTATCCAAAGCACGATTAACTTCTACATTTAATGAGCTTTTCATTAAATCGGCATCAGGTCTTGGTGCTTCGCTAGAAGTTATAACATCATATAAATTAGATGTTTCTCCTTCTCTAAACGGGGCATCCATAGAAAGATGTCTTCCAGAAATTTTTAAAGACTGCTTTACATCGCTTACTGTAAGGTCTAATCTTGTGGCAATTTCATCTGCACTTGGTGGTCTTTCGTGTTCCTGTTCTAAAAAAGAATAGGCTTTATTTATTTTATTTATAGACCCAATTTTGTTCAAAGGTAATCTAACTATTCGAGATTGTTCTGCTAAAGCTTGTAAAATTGCTTGCCTAATCCACCAAACAGCATAAGATATAAATTTAAAACCCCTAGTTTCATCAAAACGTTTGGCTGCTTTTACTAGTCCTGCATTGCCTTCGTTGATTAAATCGGGTAATGTTAAACCTTGATTTTGATATTGTTTTGAAACAGAAACTACAAATCGTAAGTTAGCAGTTGTGAGTGTATCTAAAGCTTTTTGATCTCCCTTTCTAATACGTTGTGCTAATTCCACCTCTTCTTCGGCGGTAATTAAAGGTATTTTACTAATGTCTTGAAGGTATTTGTCTAAGGATTTTGATTCTCGGTTGGTAACTTGTTTCGTGATTTTTAGTTGCCTCATATATTGTTTTAAAGTTTAAAATTTGTCGCAAAGAATAATATAACGTTTTTTATCGAGAAATCCTAATAAATAATATCTTTTCTTTTGTTAAATTTTAAACTTTAATTAACGGTGTCCTTTTCTTTTTTCTTTTTACCTAATAAATCACCTAAAACATTTTTTACAGCATCTTTAGTAGTATTTGGTTTTGTAGAATCGGTTTGAGTTTTGTTGTTACCTATAATGCCTCCTAAAACATCTTTAACTGTGTTATTTTGTTGTTTTTTAATGGAATCGGTTTTTGTTTTGTTTCCACCAATTACATCTCCAATTAAATCTTTTACTTTATCCTTTCCTTGATTGAGTAGTTTTTGCTTTTCAATCTCAATAAGTTGTTTTGTTAAGTTAGAAATACCGCTAGTTAAATTGGTTTTAACATTTGGGCTAGTAAGTGTGCCACCAATATTTGCAGTAACAGGAATAGTTATGTTTTTTGCTTCATTAGTATCTATCTTACCAATTAAACGGTTTACTTCGCTGCCTAAATATTTTGCAGGTACATTAAAAACTGCGTTATATTCCATTGTTTTATCAAAACTATGAGAGCCAGAAACGGTAATGGCAATATCTTCATATTTTAAATCGAAGGGTTTTACGCTAACTTTACCGTTGGCAAAATCTAATTTAGTTTTTAAATCTTTTAAATTAAGCTTATCAAAATCAACAAAATTTAAAGCGCCTTCTAATTTATTAATTAGCTCACCTTGGTTGTCTCCAATTCTTGTGGCTAATAATTCTGCTAAAGCACTCCCGGAAACACTATTTAAATCAGGAGAAAAACTATTGTCAAGATTTCCAGATATGTTAATGTTGGTATTTAATTTACCTTGAAGAATTTTAGCTATAGGCGCTAAGTTTTGTAAAAGTTCCAGACCTCTAAACGATTCGGCAATATCAAAACCATTGGCTCCAAGGTTTAGATTAAATGTTGGCGTTTCGTTTTTAGTTGAAACATCTCCAGAAATTGATAAAGCACCATCAAAAATACTAGACTTCATATCTTGAAGCGAAGCTTGTTGGTCTTTTATAAAAAGTGTTCCTGTAACGTCTTTTAAATTTAAATTATCATAAACCACTGTTTTTGCATTAGCGTTTATAGCGCATTCTAAGAATGATGGGATTTTTAATGATTCTTCATTAGAAGTGGTTTTGTTGTTTGTAGCTTCCTCATCATCAGCTGTCATAAAATCACTTACTTTAAACAGGTTAGAGTTTACATTAAAGTTTCCTTTAAGTGTATTGTCGCTTAGTAAAAAACCCATTAAATTTTTTATAGTTCCTGTCGCATTTATATCGCTATCTCCAGTTTTAGCTTTAAAATTATTAAGAGATACAGTTCCTGGATTAAATGTCATATTTGCTTCTGATATATGAATAGGGTTTACAATATCTTCTGATGAAAACACGAAATCGGTTATACTTGCTGTACCATTATTTTTAATTCGCTCATAAGCATTAGTTTTAATGGCGTTCATGTCAAAAGCAGTGTTTAATTTTGCCTTTAAAATACCTGTAAGAGCGTTTTCTAACTCTACAGGATACGCTTTGGTTATGTTTGCTAAGTTTAAAACACCATCTATATTTGCATTAACCAGCATATTTTTGGTAATATTTTTTAATGTAGCTGAAGATCTAAAAACATCATCATCAATTTTAAAATCCAGTTTTTTAATATCAACATAAGTATCGTCAATATTTCCTGTAGTATTCTTTATAGAGGTGTTAATTGAAATATTATTAACGCGTTTTGGTAAATCTGGATATTTAAATGATGCATTATTTGAGGTGATGCTAATATCTAAATTAGGAATAGTCTCGTCTGTACTTAAACCTTTTACAATACCTTTTACTTTAAAATCGCCTGTAGTTTGTACGTTTTCAATGTTTTTTGAATATTCTTTAGGAATTACTGCTAAGAAATTTTTAAAATCAGATTCCGGATTTTCAAAAGTGATGTCAATTTCTTGTCCGTTTTCAAGTTGCTTTACATAGCCCTGTAATTCTAAAGGTAATTCGTTTATGTAGCCTTTATTTTCTTTAAATGTATAAGTGTTATTATCTAGATCTAAACCAATTAATGCATCGAGTTTAATAGGATTGTTGCTTAAATAATTAGTACTGTCTATGCTTAGGCTAACATTAGCTTCACTTTTTGTGTCTAATTCTGAGGTTTCTGCCGAAAAAATACCACGACCAGAGTGATTGAGTTCTGTAACATAAATAGTTGTTTTAGAGACTTCATCAAGGTAGGTAAATGCACTTTTGTTTATGTTGTAGTTTTCAATATCAAATGAAAAACTTTTACCATCTTCAGAGGTTACTTGGTTTTCTTTTTCTTTGGTAATATCATAATTATTATTACCAAATTTATCAGTTTTTAAGGTTAGAAGTGCTTCATCAACAGATATGGAATTCACTAAAATAGGTTCTTCATCGGCATTTTTAAACAACTCTTTAACCGACATTGTAAAGGCTATATTTTTGGCTGTAGCAAAAGTTTCGTCTTTAAAAGGATCAAAATTTGTAATTACCAAATCGCTTACAGATACATGGGCCTCAGGAAAACTTCTTATAAAACTTAAACTAACATCGCTAAACTCAACTTTTGCATTTAGGTTATCGTTTATAAATTGTTTTACCATATTTTTTATTTGCCCTTGAAAAGCAAAAGGAATAGCTATTAATAGTGCTATTATAATGAGTAAAGTAATGCCGATAATTTTTAAAGCTTTCTTCACGATGTAGAATTTAGGTTGTTTTTATTTACAAATATATACGCAAAAATGATGCTAAAAGATTGAAAACAGTGAATTTATTGTTAAATATCTAAAGTAAATCAATTTCTTCATTCACTTTTAATTTAAAGCGTTTTCTAAATAAATAAACACCTAAATATAAAAATGGTGTATCGCAAGCTGCTACAATAACCTTAAATAAAAACCCGCTGATTAAGTACCCCTTAAAGTTGCTCCAAGGAAAAACTTCAAAAGAGCAAAGTAAAAATAACACTGAAAATGTATCGACAAATTGAGATAGCCAAGTTGAAAAATTATTACGTAACCATAAATGCTTGCCTTTAGTTAAGTGTTTCCAAAAATGATATATTCTAATGTCAATAAATTGTGCAAATAAATATGCAAGCATACTAGCTCCTACTGCCAAAATCGTCCTTCCAAAAACATTCGAAAAGACATCGTTTTTTATAGGGGATACTGAGGTGGCAGGTACACTATCTGCAAGAAATATTATTAAAACAGAAAAGAATGAAGCAAAAATTCCAACCACAACCACATCGTTTGCACGCTTTTTACCATAAATCTCACTAATTAAATCGGTGATTAAGAAAGTGATAGGGTAAGGTAAAATACCAACTGAAATTTCAAAAAGTTTGGTGCCAAAAATTTCTATATCAAACGGATACCAATAAAAAAACTTTTGAAAAATAAGGTTTGAAACGACAAGTGAGGTGATAAATAAAGCACCTAAAAGAATGTAAATACGTTGCGCAGCAAGTTTGTCTTTTAAAGTCATTTATAATTGTGAATAAATATTTTGTCAGTTCGAGTGATGCGACGCAGGAGCATTGTATCGAGAACTAATGTTTACTAAATTTCTTTTTTGCTAAGTTAGGAAGCCTTTCATATTCATTTTTAATTAAAGCCTTCTTTTTAGCTCTTGACCATTTTTTAATTTGTTTTTCAGTTTGTATAGCTATATCAACATTTGTGAATTCAGCATAATATTCTAAAATTATAGGTCTTCTTTTGTATGTGTAGCTATCTGTATGTTTTCCAGTTTTATGTTCAATAATCCGTTTGGTTAAGTTAGAAGTTAAGCCTGTATAATAGGTTTCATCTGAGCATTTTAATATATAAACATAATAAATTTTCATATTATAAAAACTTCTCGATACATCCCGATTAAAAAATCGGGACACTCGAAGTGACATATAGGTTTATTTTAGCTTTTGAGTCTTAATTTTATTAACGTTAATTTTTGTGAATAAATAGGTGTTGTAAATATAAAGTATTAAAAATTGTTTTAGTTATTTTGCCATTGCTATGGTAAAACCAACAACATATCACATTGCTTTAGGTAGCAATAAAGGCGATAAATTCAAGAATTTACAAGATGCCATAGATGCTATTCATATACAAATTGGGAATATTAAGTTAATTTCTAAAGTATATAAATCGGCTGCATTTGGTTTTGAAAGTGACGACTTTTTTAATTGCTGTTTGGTTTTAACCAGTTATCTAGACCCTAAAAAAGTATTAAAACATTTACTGGAGATTGAAACATCTTTAGGGCGCAAAAGAACTACAAAGAATACTTATGAAGCCCGAACAATAGATTTAGATATCATTTTTGCTGAAGAGCTTGTTTTAGATACAAAAAAACTACAGTTGCCACACCCCGAAATGCAGAAACGTAAGTTTGTATTACAACCGTTAAATGATATTGCTTACAAAGTAAAACACCCTATTTTTGATAAAGAAGTATCTGTTTTATTAAATGAATGTGATGACAAATCGGTTTTAGACCCTATTAATATATGGTTAAAAAACCCTAGTAAAGCATATGATTTTTCTAAATACAATTATATAGCTATTGAAGGTAATATAGGTGCAGGAAAAACAAGTTTAGCAACAAAAGTATCTCACGATTTTAATGCAAAATTAATTCTAGAACGTTTTGCAGATAACCCGTTTTTGCCAAAATTTTATAAAGATGCGCAACGTTATGCGTTTACTTTAGAAATGTCTTTTCTAGCAGACAGATACCAACAAATTAGTGATGATTTATCACAGCTAGATTTGTTTAAAGATTTTATTGTTAGTGATTATGATGTGTTTAAATCGCTTATTTTCTCGAAAATAACATTGGCAGAAGACGAATTTAGTCTCTATAGGAAATTGTTTTATTTAATGTACAAAGATATTGCAAAGCCAGAACTGTATGTGTATTTGTACCAAAATACAGAGCGTTTACAACAAAATATAAAAAAACGCGGGCGCAAATATGAGCAAAATATTGCCGACGATTATTTGGAAAAAATTAACGAAGGCTATTTAAGTTTCTTAAAAACACAAACCGATTTTAACGTAAAAATTATAGATATTTCTAACAGAGATTTTATTAAAAACCGAGCAGATTATTTGTGGGTTTTGGGCGAAATTTCTGGGTGAGCTTCATGGTTATTAAAGAATAAAATAAAGTTATGATTTTCAATAAAAATACAATTTTATATTTCTCTTTTCTTTTAATAACTTACTTAGTAAATGCCCAAAAAAGTAATATTCCATTTAAGGTTGATGCTCTTTTTGATGATAGTAAACCAAAAACACTAGGTCTTAAAGAGCCTGAGGGTAAAGAAACAATCACAATATTTTCACCTCAAATAAATGATAATAAGTACAATCATGGGGTGGTTTTATTCCCTTTTAAAGGCATGCTTTATGCACAGTGGCAAAGTTCTTCAGCAGATGAAGATTCCGAAGATACCCAAGTATTTTATTCACGAAGTTTAAATGAAAAAGATTGGAGTTTACCAATGACTTTGACATCAAAAAGCGGTAACGGAATTAAAACTAATGGAGGTTGGTGGAGTAATGGTGAAATTTTAGTTGCTTTTATATGTGTGTGGCCAAATGTAAACATTAAGGAAGGCTATACCGAATACATAACTTCAACAAATGGTATAGATTGGTCATGTCCTAAAAAAGTTAAGAACATTAAAGGGGAGCCAGTTTTAGGTATAATAGAACAAGATGTACATAAGTTACCAACAGGAAGGATTATCACTGCTTTTCATATGCAACCAGGTTTAAAGGTTAAGCCATTTTATACAGATGACTCTTTAGGTATTAATGGTTGGGTAGCTGGTAAGATGAAAAATTTACCATCAAAAAAAGAGATAAGCAGAGAGTTAGAACCTAGTTGGTTTTATAGAAAAATAGATAGTGCTTTGGTTATGATTTTTAGGGATCAGAATAGCACTTTTAAAAAATTAGCAGCTGTAAGTTTTGATAAAGGAATTAGTTGGACCCAACCTCAAATTGTTGATACTCCTGATTCACGAGCTAAACAAAGTGCTGGCAACTTACCAAATGGAACAGCATTTATGGTTAATAATCCATCTGGGACTAAAGATAGATTCCCTTTAGTGATAACCTTAAGTGATGATGGTTTTGTTTTTGATAGATCCTATTTGGTGAGAAGTGCAGAAGATAAAGATCTCCAGTTAATGAGATTTAAGGGGAAATATAAAAGAAAAGGTTATAGTTATCCAAAATCAATTATTTGGGATAATTACCTTTATATTTCTTATGCAACAAATAAAGAAGATGTTGAATTTACCAGAATTCCAATTAAAAGTTTATTGAATTAAAATTTTAATGAATTCCATAACTGTATTTAAGACTGCTTTTCCTTAATAAATTTAGCAACATCTACCATAGGTGCAACCCAGATATCATTTTCGTGTTCTGCTAAATACTGTATTAATTCGTTATGGGCTTCCAGCGAGACATCAAGATTGTGTTCGCCACCAACACCATGAAATAAAAACACTATTAGAGTTTCAGTTTCTATAGCTTTTTTAACAAGATCAATCATGTAAGCTCCAGAATGTCCATCAATAAAATAGGCGTTAACATCATTTAAATTAATGTCTTTTACAGCTTGCATACCCGAATTAACACCTCTTGCACCAACAAAATCGTTAGTAAGTAAGTCGTAGTAATTTGTATTGCCAATTTTTTTATCACCACAAGGGTAAGCAAAAGTTCTTTCGGTTTTTCCGTCAATAGCTTCTAAAAGTGTGTTGGTAATTCTTATTTCGTTTACTGTGCGTTCTACAGAATATTTACTTAAATCTCTTTCGGGTTGTACCCATTCTCTGCCTTCTCCTTGTCCATTGCATGGATGTGTTAAACTATGGTTTCCAAGTTCATGTCCGTTGTTGGCAGAAGTTCTCCAATCAGAAAGTCTGTTACTTGTAACTTGAGCATCTCCAATTAAATAAAAAGTGCCTTTTAAATTGAATTTATCCAGATACGGAATTACATTGTCTAGATGTACATTTAAAGCATCATCGTAGGTTAAAACAACAGCACTTTTTTCGCCATTCCATGTGTTAGATTTTTCCATTTTTGATGATTTGCAACTTGAGGTAAATACAATAAGAAATAGAATAAGAAAAACTCTCATGTTATAAGTTTAATTTAAGTTTTGTTAAGTAGTTAACGAAGTTAGTTTTTTAATTTATACAATCAAATTATAAGTTCGATTTGTCATATCGACAGAGTGAAGTATGAGCGACGAGATATCTCATTATGATGAGATTCCTCCTCGTTCCTCGTTCGGAATGACATAGTATTAATCTATAATATTGCTAAGTAATTAATTATTAGGTTGTAATGCATTGAAAATCAACTCTAATAGTATTTTAAATTTAGTGGCGTGCTAACGGCGCGACGTATCGAGAACTAATTTAATAAAGTTTATCAATGCAATTTTTTGCATTTCGACTGTGCTCAATGCAACATAAATTAAAACATTGAAAAAAGTGTTGTAACAATGCGACCTTTATTATTTTCTAAAACATGTTCATCAATAATTTGTTGGTCTTTTACCTTAGAATTAAAAGGCGCTTCTAAAATATTAACGCCGCTATTTTTTTTAATCCGGATCCCTTGTCCAGCAATGATATCTTGGTTTGGAATAAAGTTTCCTAAAGGCAAGTGTTCGGTTAAAATAATGTATTTGTAGGTATTAATTTTTTGAAGAATGTTTTGAATTTCAGCGTTTGATAAGTGTTGTAATACTTGGCGCAATATGATGCAATCCCCTTGCGGTATATCATCTTTAGAGATATCTAAACAATGAAATTTTAAGTTGTCATATTTAAACACGTTTTTGTTTCTCTCAATAAGTTTTTCAACAATATCTATAGCGATGTATTTTTTAGTGTAATTAGTTAGGTGTTTTCCAATATTAAAATCGCCACAACCTAAATCGCAAACCACTAAAGACTTCTTATGTGATTCTAAAAATGAAATAACAGCATTTAAATAAGGTGTTATAATTTTAGAATCGTGCGAACCTGTTCCAGAATAAAAATCAGAATCTTTTCCACCCCAAAGATGCAAGTTGTAAACCTGTTCCATTACGGCTTTGGTCGGCCAGGGTTTCTTAATTTTTTTAGTCACTTTTGATTTTTAGTTTCGAGAAAACATCCCAAACCACCACGCCACAACTCACCGAAATATTTAAAGAGTGTTTGGTTCCAAATTGAGGAATTTCAATAACCACATCACTTGCGCTAACCACATTTTGAGCTACGCCTTTTACTTCGTTGCCAAAAACTAAAGCGTATGTTGTATTAGGTTCAACTTTAAAATCGTTAAGCATGGTAGCATTTTCGGCTTGCTCGATGGCGCAAACTTTTATGTTATTGGCTTTTAGTTTTTCAACTAAATCCATTGTGTTTTCAACATATTCCCAATCCACTGTATCAGTACTTCCTAAAGCGGTTTTATGAATGTCTTTGTGTGGAGGAGTTGCCGTTATGCCACACAAATAAATTTTTTCAATTAAAAAAGCATCACTTGTTCTAAACACAGAGCCTATATTGTTTAAACTTCTAATATTATCAAGTACAATAATAATTGGAGTTTTCTCTACTTTTTTAAAAGCATCAACAGATAATCGGTCTAATTCGCTATTTTTTAGTTTACGCATTTTTAAATATTTTATGTCATTGCGAGGAGATACGACGTGGCAATCTATTTAATAGATGCTTCGACTGCGCTCAGCATGACAATATATTGTTGAAAATCTCAGTTTATTTGTAGATAACTTATACTGTATACGTTTCAAAAAAGCTTAAAATAATACTACATTAGCAATCTTACAATTTTGTCAAAAATAACATTAAAAAACCACTTTACCATTGGCTAAAAAAGCAAAAAAGGAAACCCCGTTAATGAAACAATATAATGCTATTAAAGCAAAGTACCCAGATGCTTTGTTGCTGTTTCGTGTGGGAGATTTTTATGAAACTTTTGGAAGCGATGCTGTTAAAGCTGCGGGTATTTTAGGCATTATTTTAACAAAACGTGGAGCTGGTAGTGAAAGCGAAACCGAGTTAGCAGGTTTTCCGCATCACTCATTAAACACGTATTTGCCTAAACTTGTAAAAGCGGGTGAACGTGTTGCTATTTGCGACCAACTTGAAGATCCAAAACAAACTAAAACCATTGTAAAACGTGGGGTTACTGAGTTAGTAACTCCTGGAGTGGCTTTAAATGATGAGGTTTTAGTTTCAAAGTCTAATAACTTTTTATGTTCGGTTTATTTTGATAAAAAACATATTGGTATTTCCTTTTTAGATATTTCAACTGGTGAGTTTTTAACTTCACAAGGTAATGCGGAGTATATTGATAAATTACTTCAAAATTTTAATCCAAGTGAAGTGTTGGTATCTAAACAAAAGCGAAGTTTATTTAATGAAACTTTTGGCAACGATTTCCATACTTTTTATCTGGAAGATTGGGTTTATCAAACCGATTATGCATACGAAACACTCACCAAGCATTTCAATACAAAAACATTAAAAGGTTTTGGTATTGAAGATTTATACGAAGGTATCATAGCTTCAGGTTCTATTTTACATTATTTAGGAGAAACACAGCATCATAAATTACAACATATTACGTCTATTTCTAGAATTGCTGAAGATGATTATGTGTGGATGGATAAATTCACGATTAGAAATTTAGAACTTTACAATTCTACCAATAACAATGCAGTTACACTTTTAAATGTTATTGATAAAACCATCTCGCCAATGGGTGGGCGTTTATTAAAACGTTGGTTAGCATTGCCTTTAAAAAGTATTGAAAAAATTAAACAACGTCACGAGGTTGTTAGTTTTTTAAGTAAAGAAAATACGGTTCTTCAAAAAATTCAAAATCACATAAAGCATATTGGCGATTTAGAACGATTAATTTCAAAAACCGCAACAGGAAAAGTGAATCCACGTGAGGTTATTCAGCTTAAAAACTCACTCGAAGCTATTGTTCCCATTAAATCTTTAGCTTCAAATTGCGATAATGAATCGCTTAAAATTATTGGTGATACACTACAAAGTTGTAATGTGCTTCGAGAAAAAATTAAAGAAACACTAAACGAAGATGCACCAGTAAATGTTTTAAAAGGCAATTCTATAGCAACAGGTTTTTCTGAAGAATTAGATGAGTTAAGAGGTTTATCAAAATCTGGAAAAGATTATCTGGATAATATGTTGGAGCGAGAAAGTGAGCGAACAGGAATAACTTCGCTTAAAATAGCTTCAAACAATGTTTTTGGGTATTATATAGAAGTTAGAAATACGCATAAAGATAAAGTTCCTCAAGAATGGATTCGTAAGCAAACTTTAGTAAGTGCAGAACGTTACATTACAGAAGAACTTAAAGAATACGAAGCGAAAATTTTAGGTGCAGAAGAACGTATTTTAGCTATAGAGCAACAACTGTTTGCAGAATTGGTAAGTTGGATGAATCAATACATTAAAGTGGTTCAACAAAATGCTTATTTAATTGGGCAATTAGATTGTTTATGTGGTTTTTCGCAACTAGCAAAAGATAATAATTATATCTATCCAGTTATTGATGAATCATTCGATTTAGAAATAAAAGAAGGTCGCCATCCTGTTATAGAAAAACAATTACCAATAGGCGAAGCATATATAGCTAACGATGTGTTTTTAGATACAACTAGTCAACAAATCATCATGATTACAGGGCCAAATATGTCTGGTAAATCTGCTATTTTGCGTCAAACAGCTTTAATAGTTTTACTCGCTCAAATAGGAAGTTTTGTTCCAGCTAAAGAGGCTAGAATAGGTTTGGTAGATAAAATTTTTACCAGAGTAGGAGCTAGTGATAATATTTCAATGGGAGAATCTACTTTTATGGTAGAAATGAATGAAACAGCATCTATCTTAAATAATATCTCCGATAGAAGTTTGGTGTTGTTAGACGAAATTGGTCGTGGAACTAGTACTTATGATGGTATATCAATAGCATGGGCAATAAGCGAATATTTGCATGAGCATCCTGCAAAACCAAAAACGTTATTTGCAACGCATTACCATGAGCTTAATGAAATGACAGAAACTTTTCCACGCATAAAAAACTTTAATGTTTCAGTTAAAGAATTAAAAGATAATGTGCTTTTTTTAAGAAAACTTGTAGAAGGAGGTAGTGCACATAGTTTTGGAATTCATGTTGCAAAAATGGCAGGTATGCCACAACAGGTTTTGCGTCGCGCGAATAAAATTTTAGAGAAATTAGAGCAGTCACATTCTAGTGAAGAGCTTACCGATAAGGTAAAATCTATAAAAGATGAAATGCAGCTTAGTTTTTTTAATTTAGACGACCCATTACTTGAAAATATAAAAGACGAAATATTGCATACTGATATTGATACACTTACGCCAGTTGAGGCGCTTATGAAACTCAACGAAATTAAGCGAATGTTAGTCAAAAAAAAACAAGCTTAAAATAAATTTCATTTATTTTCACAAAAGGCTTTGGATTTAGTAGAAATATTTTAAATTTGCATCCGCAATAGCGATATTGCACGTTCATTAAAAAGACTGCGAAAGTAGCTCAGGGGTAGAGCATCACCTTGCCAAGGTGAGGGTCGCGGGTTCAAATCCCGTCTTTCGCTCTGATACTTTCTTAAAATATACCAAGTTGCTGAAGTGGTGGAATTGGTAGACACGTTGGACTTAAAATCCAATGGACATTAGTCCGTGCGGGTTCAAGTCCCGCCTTCAGTACTAAAGCCTTATCTTTTATTAGATGAGGCTTTTTTTATTCAATACATTTTAACTTATCAATAAAAAACTCTTTGTAATCAATATTTGTGATTTCATGAGTTTTTTCAGTACCTCGAAATCTTATGGATTTAATTGGGGAATATTTTAATTTCATTATTTGAGAGTTTGATAGACGTCCTTTAAAATTAAATTCTCCACATTCAATATTCCATGAGTGATAAAATGTGATTGTTTGATTGTTTTCAAGTGTAACTTTCACGGTAGACCTATTGTTAGATAGGTAGCTGGCACAACCTAAATCTTTAGATAAATTAAAAAAGATATTTGTGCTTCTACCTTGTTTGTATAATTCTATGGTTAAATTTTCACTAATCCAGTAAGGTTCTGTTCTAATAGTGGCTTGTTTGTAAAATTCGTCATATTCATTTATAGTATAATGACAGGTCTTTCTCATTTTTAACCTTTCCAAAACAGATTCTTCTTCTTCTTCTTCTTCTTCTTCTTCTTCTTCTTCTTCTTTAATATTAGTAATAGTATCTAATTTTATTTTTTGGTTAAGTTCTTCTTGTTTTATTTTTTCTGCTTCTATAGCTTCTAGTCTGTTCCTTTCTTCAACTCTGGTAATTGAATCTTGTTCTTTTTGAAGCTGTTTAGCTGCTTCAAGAGCTTTCTGTTGTTTTCTTTGGATTTCCTTAATATTGGCAATAGAGTCAAATTTTCTTTTTTTGATTAATTGATCTTTCTTAATTCTTTCTGCCTTTAATTCTTCTAATTTTTTTTCTTCTACTACTTTTGCAATTGAGTCTTGTTTTATTTTGAGTTTTTGGGCAGCTTTAAGAGCTTTTTTTTCTTCTCCTTGTTTTTGCTTAAGATATTTTTCATTAGCTATTCTTAAAGCTTCAAGCTCTTGTTTGACTTTGGCAATAGAGTCCAGTTCTCTTTGTTTTTTTTCTTCAAGGTACTGTTCATTAATAAGTCTTAACGCTTCTAATTCTTGCTTAGCTTTAGCAATGGAATCTAGTGTCTTTTGATTTTTTTGTTGAATGTGTTTTTCATTAGAAACCCTAAGTGTTTCCAAATGTTTTTTGTTTTCTTCTTCAGCTTTTGTAATAGAGTCTAATTTTCTTTTTTGATTAAGTTGTTCTTGTTTTATTCTTTCTGCTTCAATTGCTTCTAGTCTTTTCTTTTCTTCTACTTTGGCTATTGAATCATTCTTTTTTTGAAGCTTTTTGATAGTTTCCAGAGCTTCTTGTTGTTTTTGTTCAATAATATCAGAATCAATAGGTTTGGTTAAACGTTCTCTTTTTTTTCGTCTTTCTTCTTTTTCTTGAATAGCTTTTAGTCTTTGTTTTTCTTCATAAGCAAAGTATAAATCCATCATGTTTTCATTAACATCTAAAAATTCATCTTTCACATATCCCTCTACGTCTTTATATTTTACTTTATAAGTGTACTGACCTAAATAATCAATAACCAAACATTTTTCATTTTCTTTAAACTGGATTAAGGGTTCTGAGTGGTTATTTAAACTTTTATAAAGATTACCGTCCTCAATAAATTTTGAGACAATATTCTTTTCTTGCGAAAATGTATTATAAGGAGAAATAAATAGAAGTGTATAAACAACTACTTTAAAAATTAATCGCATGTTTTAAGTATGGTAAGATTTAAGTTTTTAGTTATTCAAAAATAGTAGAAATATTTTTAATGATTTTTACCCTTTTACTGTTAAGTTTTCCCCATAAAAAAACCACCTAATTAGGTGGTTTTAAATTTTTCAAACAGTTCTATAAATTAGTCTGCTTTAAGCTTATTTGCTTCTTTTTTTACTGCATCAGCAGCTTTATCTGCTGTTTCACCAGCAGCATCAACAGCTTTGTCAACTGCCTCGCCAGCAGCATTAGCAGCGTCTTCTACAGCTTCACCTGCAGCATCAGCAGCGTCTCCAGCAGCATCAACTGCATCATCAGCTGCATCTTCTACAGCATCTGCAGCATTTTCAACAGCATCTTCTATAGAATCAGCCTTTTTTGTGTCTCTACAAGACGTAAAGCTTATACTTAAAGCTAACAACAAAATAGTACTTAATAATAATTTTTTCATTGGTTTTTGTTTTTAGTGTTTGTTAATTATTTTAGTCAAATGCCAATTTAATGACTTTTTATCAAAAATTAACAGTTTTTGAGTAATTCTTGATAGAAATATACTATATACGTAAATAATTAAGTATTTGGACGACGGCACCTCTATTTTTTTTGATATAGCTGTAGTTTTTATCTCCAGAGTTTAGCCTTAATTCTTTATCATCAATCAATTGGGTTAAAATTGTATTGAATTCATTTTGATTAGAAACTGAAAACATTCCACCATTTTTTATCATGGCTTGAGCTTCTGGAAATTTTTGATGATTATTACCAATAATTATAGGGACTCCAAAAACTGCAGGTTCTAATGTGTTATGTAAGCCTGTATTTCCTATTGCGCCTCCAACATAAGCAATATCTGCATAGTTATATGTTTTTGAAAGGATGCCTATGGTGTCTAAAATAAAAACCTCTGCATTAGAGACTTGTTTTTGTTCTTTTTCAGAAAATAAAACAGTTTCTTTTTTTATGTTTTCTTGAATATTTTTAATTTGAGAAGGTTTGATGTTATGCGGAGCAATAATAAATTTCACATTTTTTGATGCTTCAGAGTTAATAAAATTAATTAATAATTCTTCACCTTCTGGCCATGTGCTACCAGCGACAACACACAATTTATTGTTTTTGAAATTTTCAATATAATCTAAAGTGTTATCAATATTCAACTGACTGTAAACACGATCAAATCTTGTGTCTCCTGAAACAATTATATTGTTGTAGCCTATTGATTCTAATAAAATTTTAGAATCTTCATTTTGAGTAAAAATATGTTCAAAAGCAAATAAAGCTTGTTTTAATTCTGCACCATAAAATTTAAAATAAGATTGATTTTTTCTAAAAGTTGCAGAGATTAAAATGGCACGTAAATTTCTCTGTTTTATTTCTTTCAAAAAATTAGGCCAAATATCATATTTAACAAAAATGGTAAGTTCTGGGTTTACAATATTTAAAAATTGTTTAGCATTTTTTTTTGTATCAATTGGTAGGTAAACTACAACGTCTGCAATGGGAGAGTTTTTACGAATTTCATAACCCGATGGCGAAAAGAAACTTAGTACAATTTTATGTTTGTTATAGTGCTTTCTTAACTCTTTAAAAACAGGTAGTCCTTGTTCGTATTCACCTAAAGAAGCACAATGAAACCATAACGTTTTATCTTTTTTATTTAATTTCTCGTTTAAAGTTTTAAAAGTGGTTCTTCTACCTTTTACTCCAAGATTTATTTTATAGTTAAAAAATGCAATACATTTTAAAGCAAAATCTGTGATATGAATTCCTATGTTATATATAAAACGCAATATTTTTCCTTTGATGCTAAAATACATTTCTTTAAAATAAATTCATTGGTTAACGTTAATCATTTTTGTAATTTTGTTATATGTTAACCCACAAAGGGTATTCATTAAAATTAGTCTTAGTTTTTTCTCAACTAAACAGACTATAATTTTTTTTAAATGAAGAAAATTCAAATGGTTGACCTAAAAGGTCAGTATAACGATATAAAAGATGTCGTTAATCCTTCAATTCAAGAAGTTATTGAAACTACAGCATTTATTAATGGACCAAAAGTTCATGAATTTCAAAGGAATTTAGAGCAGTATTTAGGCGTAAAACATGTAATTCCATGCGCAAATGGTACTGATGCTTTACAAATAGCAATGATGGGCTTGGGCTTAAAGCCAGGTGATGAAGTAATTACTGCCGATTTTACTTTTGCTGCTACCGTAGAGGTTATAGCTTTATTACAATTAACACCTGTTTTGGTAGATGTAAACGAAGATGATTTCAATATTAACATTGAAGCTATCAAAAAGGCTATTACACCAAAAACTAAAGCTATTGTACCTGTACATTTATTTGGACAATGTGCAAATATTGAAGCCATAATGGAAATTGCTCAAGAGCATAATTTATATGTTATTGAAGATAATGCACAGGCTATAGGGGCAAATTATACTTATAAAAATGGCAATAAGGTTAAAGCTGGAACTATTGGAAATGTTGGTGCAACATCATTTTTTCCGTCTAAAAACTTAGGTTGCTATGGAGATGGTGGTGCTATTTTTACAAATGATGATGATTTAGCGCACACTATTAGAGGTATTGTAAATCATGGTATGTATGAACGTTATCATCATGATGTTGTGGGTGTTAATTCTCGCTTAGATAGTATTCAAGCGGCTGTTTTAAATGCAAAATTACCTCATTTAGATAACTATAATAAAGCAAGACAAAATGCTGCTAAAAAGTATAATGAAGCTTTTAAAAACATAGAAAGTATAATCACACCTGTTACAGTTAATAAGGAATGTGAAGGTATATGCGACACTTGTGATTGTCATGTTTTTCATCAGTATACTCTAAAAATAAAAGGAATAGATAGAGATGCATTGGTTAAGCATTTAAATGAAAAAGGAATTCCATGTGGTGTCTACTATCCTATTCCACTTCATAATCAAAAAGCATATAAAGATAGCCGTTATAATGAAGAAGATTTTAGGGTAACCAATCAGTTGGTTAAAGAAGTAATTTCATTACCAATGCATACAGAATTGGATGATGAGCAAATAGAATTTATTACATCAACAATTATAAAATTTGTAAATGGATAAAGTATTAGTAACAGGAGGATTAGGTTTTATTGGATCGCACACCGTTGTTGAATTACAAAATGAAGGTTATGAGGTTGTAATAATTGACGATTTATCAAACTCATCTATTAAGGTATTAGATGGAATAACTGCAATAACAGGAAAAACACCCATTTTTGAAAAGTTAGATTTAAAAGAAAAAGCTGAAGTTGAAGCCTTTTTTGCAAAACATAACGATATTAAAGGTGTAATTCATTTTGCAGCTAGTAAGGCTGTTGGAGAAAGTGTAAAAGAACCATTGTTATATTATGAAAATAATATTGGAACTTTGGTTTATATTCTAAAAGAATTAAGAAAACTACCAAAAGCAAATTTTATATTTAGCTCATCTTGTACAGTTTATGGACAAGCAGATGAGTTACCAATAACAGAAAATGCGCCTGTAAAACAAGCAGAATCGCCTTATGGGAACACAAAACAGATTGGTGAAGAAATCATTAGTGATACATGTAAAGCAATACCAAATTTAAAAGCAATTGCACTTAGATATTTTAATCCTGTTGGTGCGCATGAGTCAACAGAAATAGGAGAATTGCCAATTGGTGTCCCACAAAATTTAGTGCCATTTATTACACAAACAGCAATAGGTTTACGTGAACAATTATCTGTTTTTGGAGATGATTACCCAACTCCAGATGGTACATGTATTCGTGATTATATTCACGTGGTCGATTTAGCAAAAGCTCATGTTATAGCTTTAGAAAGATTACTTAATAATAAAAATAAAGAGAGGTACGAGACTTTTAATCTAGGTACAGGTAAAGGGAGTTCTGTTTTAGATGTAATTAAATCTTTTGAGAAGGCTTCTGGAAAGAAATTAAACTATAAAAAAGTAGGAAGAAGAGAAGGCGATATTATATCCGCATACGCAGATACAAAAAAAGCAAATAATGAATTAGGTTGGGAAACAAAGTTAACTTTAGATGAAGCTATGCTTTCAGCATGGAAATGGGAACAGAAAGTTAGATCTTAAAAAAATAAAAAAGAAAAAGGTTGCTAATTAGCAACCTTTTTCTTTTTTAGACTTGTTATTACCAAAATAATCATTCCGGTGGTAACCGATAAATCTGCCAAATTAAAAATACCAGTTTTAAAAACTCCTCCTAGATCAATAAATAAGAAATCGGTAACTTTTCCAAAGGCTATTCTATCAAAAACATTAGCAATACCACCTCCTATAATACTAGAAAAAGCAAATAGAGACCAGTTATCTAAAGATTTATCTTTTAAAATATGCCGTAAAACAAAGCCTAAAACTAGTATTGGTAATATAAGTAATAATATAACTCTAAGCGTTTCATTTAATTCGCTACCCATTCCAAGAAAAGCACCTTCATTCTCAACATTCATCATAATGAAAGCTTCACCAATTAATGGGATACGTTCTCCTGGGTTAATTTCGGTTCTTAAGTCAATATTAGCTCTAACAATTACTTTAGAAATTTGATCTGTAGCAATAGTTAAGATAATAACTAGAGCAATAAAAATAGAGCGTTTGGATAATTTCATTTAGTTAATAGTCTCAAAAGTTGCTGAAGCTGTTTCTGCTTCTCTGTTAATTTTCTTTACTAAACCTTGTAAAACTTTACCCGGACCAACTTCAGTAAATAAAGTAGCGCCATCTGCTATCATTTGTTGAACAGATTGAGTCCAACGAACAGGTGCGGTTAACTGAGAAATTAAATTTGATTTGATTGCTGTTTCATCAATTACAGCATTTGCTGTTACATTTTGATAAATAGGACAGTTAGGTTTGCTAAACGTAGTATTTTCAATTGCAGCTGCTAGTTCTTCACGAGCAGGTTCCATTAATGGCGAGTGAAATGCGCCACCAACAGGTAGCACTAAAGCTCTGCGAGCACCTTCATTTTTTAGAGTTTCACAAGCTTTCTTTATAGCTTCAACTTCTCCTGAAATAACAAGTTGTCCAGGGCAATTATAATTGGCAGCTACTACAATACCTTCAGTTGTAGCACATACTTTTTCAACAACATCATCTTCTAAACCTAAAACTGCAGCCATAGTACTTGGTTTAAGTTCGCAAGCTTTTTGCATTGCTATAGCACGTTGAGACACTAATTTTAAACCATCTTCAAAAGTTAAAGTGCCATTAGCTACCAATGCTGAAAATTCTCCAAGAGAATGACCAGCAACCATATCTGGTTTAAAACTGTTGCCTAAAGTTTTTGCTAGAATTACAGAGTGTAAAAAAATGGCAGGTTGTGTTACTTTAGTTTCTTTTAGGTCTTCAGCAGATCCTTCAAACATGATATCTGTTATATGAAACCCTAAAATTTCGTTAGCCTGTTCAAATAATTCTTGTGCTAAAGGTGAGTTTTCATAAAGATCTAAGCCCATTCCTGAGAATTGTGCGCCCTGACCTGGAAATATATATGCGTTCATTTCGATTCAAATTTTAATGCTGCAAAAATAGAAATAAAATTACAACTATAAGTTATTAGTTGCAGCTTCTGCACATCGTTCGCCATCCATAGCTGCCGATACAATTCCTCCGGCATAACCACCACCTTCTCCACAAGGGTATAAATTTGAAATTTGAGGGTGCTCCAAGGTATCAGTTCTAGGGATAGAAACTGGCGATGAGGTTCTGGATTCTACACCAACTATATTGGCTTCTTCAGTGTAATAACCTTTCATTTTTTGTCCAAATGCTTGAAAACCTTTGCGTAATCTACTTCCAATTAATTTTGGTAAAAGCGAATGTAAAGGTGCGGAATTTAATCCAGGTTGATAAGATGTAGAATTCAAATCGTTTGATAGTTTACCTTCAACAAAATCTGTTAAACGTTGAGCAGGGGCAACTTGACTTCTTCCACCAGAGGTAAAAGCAAGTTTTTCTAAATTTTTTTGGTATTCTAATCCTTTTAAAACTCCAAATTTTTCATATTTGGGTAAATCTTTATTCACATCAATTTCTACAACAATACCTGAATTTGCGTATAAATTATTTCGTTTTGAAGGCGACATACCATTAACTACAACTTCTCCATTTGCAGTTGCCGCCGGAACTATAAAACCACCAGGACACATACAGAATGAGTAGACACCACGCCCGTTTACTTGTTGGACTAAACTATATGAAGCTGCCGGAAGTAATTCATCACGCTCTCCTGTGCAATGATATTGAATAGAATCAATAATATGTTGTGGATGCTCCACACGAACACCCATTGCAAACGATTTTGCTTCTAAAGCAATTTGTTTATTGTAAAGTAGGTAAAAAATATCTCTGGCAGAATGCCCTGTTGCTAAAATTACTTTTTCTACAGCTATCTCTTCATTATCATTAAGTTGGATAGACTTGATTTTATTTTCTTTTATAATGAAGTCTGTAACTCGAGTTTCAAAATGAATTTCTCCACCAAATTTTAAAATGGTTTCTCGAATATTTTGAACCACTTTAGGTAGTTTGTTTGTGCCAATATGTGGATGAGCATCAATTAAAATTTGCTCTGTAGCACCATGAAAAACAAGGTTTTCAAAAATGCGACGTACATCACCACGTTTTAAACTTCTGGTATATAATTTTCCATCGCTGTAAGTTCCGGCTCCTCCCTCACCAAAGCAATAATTAGAATCTTCGTTTACAAAATGGTCTTGATTTATAGCTTTTAAATCTCTACGTCTATCTTGAACATTTTTACCACGTTCTAAAACAATAGGTTTAAAACCCAATTCTATACAACGTAAAGCAGCATACATACCTGCAGGACCAAAACCTATAATATGAATGGGTTTAGCTTTAGAAACATCTTTATAGTCAAACTGGTATTCAGAAGTTTCAGGAAGCGGTTCATTTATAAAAACTGCTACTTTATAATTAAAAACAATTTTTGGTTTTCGGGCATCAATAGATTTTCTAAGGATTTTTATACCTGTAATATCGTCTTTACTAATATCTAATTTTAGGGCAGATTTTATAACTAGAATATCGCTAATTTGCTCTTCTTTGAGTGTAATACGAAGTTGTATCTCTTTTACCATGCGGCAAAATTAATCATTAAAAATTCTAATTAAATCGTTTATAAAACATTTTCTCCACACACCCCAATCATGTCCGCCGTTAATTACTAAAACTTCGTTTTTTATATTGTATTCAATAAAAAAAGTTCTTAAATCTGCTACAACTGTAAAAATATCGTAGGCATCGTCATCGCCTGTAGAAATATAAAATTTAGGATAAGTAATGTTTCCTTTTTTAGTGCTCATTAATTTCCTATATGAGTAAGATTGCCAAATAGAATCGTTAAAAACACCATTTTTTCTAAATACATCTATTTTACGTGAAGAAGAAATATCAGGAGGCAATGGATAATATGCTGCTGGACTTAATAAAATTGCTGCTTTAAATAAATGAGGATATTTTAAACTAAAACCTAAAGCACCGAAACCGCCTGCAGAAACTCCTGCAATTAACCTGTTTTCTGTATTTATATTTAAGTTATATTTTGTTTCTATTAAAGGTGTAAATTCTTTAATATAAGCAGATTCCATAAGTTTTTTGCTATCTACATACCAAGTGTTTTTAGCATTTAACGATACCGCTATTAAGGGTTTTATGGCTTTAATTTTAATTAAGCTGTCTAATATAATTTTAACATTGCCTTCTTCTTTAGCAAACCAATTATTTTCACTGCCACCGTGGCCATGTAATAAATAGATAATACGATGATTATTTGCGTTTTTGTAATTAGGAGGTAAATAAATCTCGTAGTTAACATGCTCATTTAATTCATTAGAAAAAAAATTATCTTTTAAAATTGTAGACTCTAATTTGTCGTTTATTTTAGTTGCATTGCAACCAGCTAAAAAAAGCAAACAAACAAACAAGAGTTTTTTCATTTTCTCTGGTAAGTAATAAACGAAAACTCATAATCGTGATTTTCATCTTTTTTGTGAAAAACATTTGCTGTTTCCTTCCAGATATTTGAGTCTATTTTTGGAAAAAAGGTATCGGCCTCAAAATTTTCGTGAACTCGAGTCAATTCAATTTTATCAGCAAAGGCTAAAGCTTGTTTGTAAATTTCGCCTCCACCAATTATAAAAGGTTGTGTGTCATTTTTAGACGCATCAATGGCATCTTCTAAATTATTAACAATAATTACGCCGTTAGGCGCTTTATAATTTTCTTGTCTTGTAATAACAACATGTGTTCTATTAGGAAGTGGTTTAGGAAAGCTCTCAAAAGTTTTGCGCCCCATAATTATATGATGACCATTTGTTAAATTTTTAAAACGTTTAAGATCATCACTTAAATGCCAAATAAGTTGATTGCCTTTACCAATAGCATCATTTTCTGCAGCTGCAACAATAATAGTTAGCTCAGAACTTTTGGTTTTACTTTTAGTTTCATTATATACCTGCGTTTGAGCAATAAGCTTTTCTTCTTTAACAAAACCAGCTTTTAGTTGTTCTATACGTTCTTGTTGTTTAGAAATCAATTTATCTAATTGTTGTTTTTCCCATGCTTTACCCATAAATTTATGTGTAACAAACACATTGAATAAATGATAAAGAAAAAAGAATAGCCATAAGAGAATTGCGTATAAAAACCATTCTTTTCCTAAAATTGTAAATTCTTTGCCTATACCTAAAACGGTATTTGCAAGAATTAAAAAAATAGCTCCAATTAAAAAAATAACGAAATGTATGTATAAACGCTTTTTTTGCTTAATACGTTTTTGTGCGTTTTCAATTAATTCTAATTGGTCTTTATCTATTTGCGGGGTTGTTTTCTTTTTTCCGAACATACTGGTAAAATAATGAGTGTAAAGTTAATGCTTTTTAGTGATATGAAAAGATTAAACTATTAACTTAAAAAATCTTGATTTGTGTAATCGGTTACAATTAAAACTCTTTGATAATCAGTTAAAAACGATTTTAAACACATTGATAATCCTACAAATATTATGCTAATTTTTTTAGTAACTTTAAATTTATGTGAACCCATATTAACAAATTGATAATTTTTTAAAAGTGTATCATGTAATTGATTGTGCTTCTAAAAATGTTTATAAATTTGTCCTGAAAAACAACACTTTAAAATTAAAAATTATGTCTATTAAAAAGCAATATTTAAAAACAAAACCAGTATGTAAAGTAACTTTTTCTTTACCTGCTGAAGACGCAAAAAAAGTATCTGTAGTTGGTTCTTTTAACGAATGGAATGCAAAAAAAGCGCCTCTTAAAAAATTAAAGAACGGAACTTTTAAAGGAACTTTTGATTTAGAAACAGGAAGTACTTATGAGTTTAAGTATTTAATAGATGAAACAGTTTATGTTAATGATGAAGCTGCTGATGCTTATGCTTGGAATGATTTTGCTGGAGCAGAAAATAGCGTTATAAACTTATAATAAAGTTTTTAATAAATAAAAAAAGCACTTTCATTTGAAAGTGCTTTTTTGTTTTTGCTATACTGCAACCACACCTTTTATATGTGGATGGGGGTTATAATCTATTAAAGTGAAATCATCAAAAGTAAAATCGAAAATATCTTTTACTTCTGGATTTAATATCATTTTAGGTAATGGTCTAATATCTCTTGAAAGTTGAAGTTCTAATTGCTCATAATGGTTACTGTAAATATGAGCATCACCAAAAGTATGGATAAATTCACCAGGTTGATAACCACAAACTTGAGCCATCATCATAGTAAATAATGCGTATGACGCAATATTAAAAGGTACACCTAAAAATATATCTGCACTTCTTTGATAAAGTTGACAAGATAATTTACCATCAGCTACATAAAATTGAAAAAAAGCATGACAAGGAGGGAGTGCCGCTTTTCCATTAGCTACATTTTCACTAAACGATTTAGAAGTATCAGGTAATACCGAAGGATTCCAAGCAGAAACTAACATTCTACGACTATTTGGGTTGTTTTTTAGGGTATGAATAACTTCTTTTATCTGATCAATCTCATCGTCATTCCAGTTACGCCATTGGTGACCATATACAGGTCCTAAATCTCCATTCTCATCAGCCCATTCATTCCAGATGCGAACACCGTTTTCAGTTAGGTATTTAATATTAGTATCACCTTTTAAAAACCAAAGTAATTCGTAAACTATAGATTTTAAATGTAACTTTTTGGTAGTTACCATAGGAAATCCTTCCTTTAAGTCAAATCGCATTTGATAACCAAAAACACTTTTAGTGCCTGTTCCTGTTCTGTCTCCTTTTTCATTACCGTTTTCTAAAACGTGTTTTACTAAATCGTGATATTGTTTCATAATATTTCCCACGAAAGTGGAAATCTCTTTTAGGTTATACATTTTGCTGAAAACAATTCAGCGGTTACGAATTTAATAAAAAAGGGATGTGCTTTTTGTATTCGTTAAATGATAAATATCAAAAAGTTATTAACGAAAGATATGCTTTTGTTGAAACTAATTACCCAATAATCATTCCTGCAATTGTAGCAGAAATTAAAGAAGCAATAGTTCCTCCAATTAGAGCTTTCATGCCAAATTTAGATAGGGTTTTACGTTGTCCTGGTGCTAATGAGCCAATACCACCAATTTGAATACCAATAGAAGCAAAATTAGCAAAACCACAAAGCATGTAGGTTGCCATTATTATTGACTTTTCATAAGTTAAATGAATGCTGTTACCAACATTTTTTAAATCTGCTAATTGGATATAACCTATAAATTCGCTGGCTGCTAATTTGATACCCAAAAGCTGTCCCATTAAAGCCATATCTTCTTTAGCAACACCAATTAACCACATAAGTGGCGCAAAAGCATAACCTAAGATAAGTTCTAATGATAAACTTTCGTAAGGTGTTTTGCTTACCACCCAATCGTTAATTGTAGTAATATTTCCAACCCATCCTAGAATACCATTAAACATGGCGATAAATGCAACAAAAACAAGAAGCATCGCACCAACATTAACAGCCAATTTTAAACCTTCGGTTGTACCGTTTGCTATAGCATCTAAAAAGTTAGAACCTATTTTTTCTTGAGAAACAGTTACATCAGTATTTACATCTTCGGTTTGTGGGTATAATATTTTTGAAATGACTATTGCTCCAGGAGCTGCCATTACAGATGCTGCTAATAAATGTTTGGCATAAAATAATCTTAAAGCAGGATCGTCACCTCCAAGAAACCCAATGTAAGCTGCTAATACAGCACCAGCAACGGTTGCCATACCACCAATCATTACTAAAAGCATCTCAGACTTATTCATTTTTTCTAAATAAGCTTTTATTAAAAGAGGTGCTTCTGTTTGTCCTAAAAATATGTTTCCGGCAACACTTAAACTTTCTGCTCCAGAAATTTTTAAAGCTTTAGAAAGTAACCAAGCCATGGCTTTAACTACTTTTTGAATAATGCCTAAATAGAATAAAACAGAAGTTAATGCTGAAAAGAATATGATTGTTGGTAATACTTGAAAGGCAAAAATAAAGCCGAAGGTATCCATATCAACAACTAAACCTTCAAATAAAAATTTGCTTCCTGCTCTTGTAAATTCTAGTACTTGAACGAATAAGCCACCAATAAATTCAAAAATTGTTTTTACGAACTCAACCTTTAAAACGCCAATAGCTATAAGTAATTGAAAGGCTAAACCAATACCTACAATTTTCCAATTAATAGCTTTTCTATTGCTACTAAAAAGGAAGGCTATAAAAACTAGAGATATCATTCCCAGTATACCACGCCAAAGACTATTTATTGAAAAACCTTGACTTGGAATTATTTTACTATTTGTAGTATTTTCTATTTCAGATTTAGATATATCTTCAGTTGGAGGATTAGAATGGTCTTCGTTGATAGATTTTACCATTTCAGTTTCAACTACTAAAGTGTTTTCTATAGTATCGAGTTTTGTTGTGCTGTCTAAATCTTGAGCTATTATTGTTGAAGTAAAAAGAAAAAATATAGCAATACAAGGCAAAAGCAGTTTTCTCATAGTATAAATTGGGTATTATCCTCGTTTTGAGATTTCGTCACGAATATGAGCTGCTTTTTCATAATCTTCGTTAGCAACAGCTTCTTCTAATAGTTTATTAAGCTCATCTAGTGTTTTTGCTTTAAAGCTTTCACGAGGTTCGCTAGATTCTAATTCGTTTGCTATGAGCTCATCCATTAAAACGCTATCTTGAGTATCGTCGGTTTCATCCTCTTTTTTAGGACTTACTTTTAGGTAAATGCCAGCTTTATCAAGAATGTTTTTATAAGTAAAAATAGGTGCTTGAAAGCGAAGTGCTAATGCTATAGCATCACTGGTTCTGGCATCAATAATTTCCTCAATTTTATCGCGTTCGCAAATTAAACTTGAATAAAAGACACCATCTACTAGCTTATGAATTATGACTTGTTTTACAACAATATCAAATCTATCAGCAAAATTCTTAAATAAATCATGAGTTAAAGGTCTTGGAGGACTAATTTCCTTTTCTAAAGCTATGGCTATAGATTGAGCTTCAAAAGCACCAATTACTATTGGTAGTTTTCGCTCTCCATCTACTTCATTTAAAATTAAAGCATAAGCGCCATTTTGGGTTTGGCTGTAGGATATTCCTTTTATATTTAATCTTACTAAACTCATAATTTATAAAACGCAAAGAACTGTTTAAATTAGGACTTTACCAACTACCTAAGGTAGATTTAAGATAAAATACTAATTTAAGCAGTTCAATATACGTTACAATTTATAAAAAAAATATTTATTGTTGCGCTTTAAACGCTTTTAATTTTTCAATAAGTGAAGGTACAACTTCAAAAGCATCACCAACAACACCATAGTCTGCAGCTTTAAAGAAAGGCGCTTCAGGATCTGTGTTAATAACTACTTTTACTTTAGAGGCATTAATACCTGCTAAATGTTGAATTGCACCAGAAATACCAATAGCAATATAAAGGTTAGAAGCTACCGGTTTACCTGTTTGTCCTACGTGTTCGCTATGAGGTCTCCAACCTAAATCTGAAACAGGTTTAGAGCAAGCAGTTGCAGCACCTAAAACATCAGCTAATTCTTCAATCATTCCCCAATTTTCAGGACCTTTTAAACCACGACCTGCAGATACTACAGTTTCAGCATCGGCAATAGTTACTTTATCAGTTGCTTTGTCTGTTGATTCAATTGTAACTCCTAATTCTGGAATTGAAGGCGAAAAGTCTTCCGCGGAAGCGCTACCACTATTTTCTACTAAACCGAAAGCGTTGTTTGAAACACCAACAATTTTTACATCGGTATTTATTTGAGTAATTTCAAAAGCTTTATTTGTAAATGCTGAACGTTTTACTGTAAAAGGGCTTGTGCTTGAAGGTGCTTCAACTACGTTAGAAGCATAACCTGCATTTAAACCTACAGCTAAAAGCGGCGCTAAATATTTGCTGTTTGCACTAGAGCTAACTACTACAACTTTAGCGCTTTCACTTTCTGCAGCTTGCTGAATAGCAACAGCATAAGCATTAGCGTTAAATTCGTTTAATTGTGCGTTTTTAACATTTAAAACTTTATCTACACCATAATTACCTAAAGTAGAGGTGTCGTCTGTGTTAATAGCAATTGCTGTAACAGTTGTTCCTAATTGATTAGCAACTGCTTTAGCATAAGAAGCTACTTCAAAAGCTGTTTTTTTAAATGTTCCTTGTTCTGATTCTGTATATACTAAAACTGACATAAACTTAATTTTTTAAATCACTTTAGCTTCGTTATGAAGCAAGCTTACTAATTCATCTAAATTATCTGGAGAAACCAAAGTTACTGCACCTTTTGGAGCAGGTTTTTCAAACGAAACTGAAGTCGTTTCAGCATCAGCATCAACTGGTTCAACTACATTTAATGGTTTTTTTCGGGCCATCATAATACCTCTCATGTTAGGTATACGTAAATCACTTTCTTCAACTAAACCTTTTTGTCCGCCTATAACTAAAGGTAATGATGTAGATACGGTTTCTTTTCCACCATCAATTTCTCTTGTCGCTTTCGCGGAAGTTCCATCTATTTCAAGATTTATACAGTTGTTAACGAAGTTTGATTGTGTTAAACCTGCAATCATACCTGGTACCATGCCACCATTGTAATCAATAGATTCACGACCAGCAATAACTAAATCATAACCACCGTCTTTAGCAACATTAGCTAATTGTTTTGCAACTGAAAAACTATCAGTTGCAGCAGTGTTTACGCGTATAGCTGCATCTGCACCAATAGCTAAAGCTTTACGCAATGTAGGTTCTGTTTCAGGTCCACCAACATTTACAACAGTTACATTTGCACCTTGTTTTTCTTTAAACCACATGGCTCTTGTTAAACCAAATTCATCATTTGGGTTAATTACAAACTGTACACCATTGGTGTCAAATTTTGTGTCACCATCAGTAAAATTAATCTTTGAAGTAGTGTCTGGTACATGACTTATACACACTAATATTTTCATAATATATGGTATTTTAATGTCTTAATTTTTATACGGCTACGAAGTTAATTATTTTATTTCTAAAAATACTATGCATGCATAATAAATTTTAAAAAAATCTTTTGAATAGGTATGGCATTTATTGTTATTTTTGCTACTCGAATTAAAATAATCCTTAATGAAGACAATTCAATTTAGAGAAGCTGTATGTGAAGCCATGAGTGAAGAAATGCGTAGAGACGAAAGCATTTATTTAATGGGTGAGGAAGTAGCAGAATATAACGGTGCCTACAAAGCATCAAAAGGTATGTTAGATGAGTTTGGTCCAAAGCGTGTTATTGATACACCAATTGCTGAGCTTGGTTTTGCTGGTATTGCTATTGGCTCTACCATGACAGGTAACAGGCCGATAGTTGAATATATGACTTTTAACTTCTCGTTAGTTGGAATTGATCAAATTATAAATAATGCTGCAAAAATCAGACAAATGTCTGGAGGACAGTTTAATTGTCCTATCGTTTTTCGTGGCCCAACAGCCTCTGCAGGTCAATTAGGAGCTACACATTCACAAGCTTTTGAAAACTGGTTTGCAAATACACCTGGTTTAAAAGTTGTGGTGCCATCAAATCCTTATGATGCAAAAGGTTTATTAAAAGCGGCTATTCGTGATAATGACCCAGTTATTTTTATGGAAAGTGAGCAAATGTATGGTGATAAAGGCGAAGTGCCAGAAGGTGAATATATTTTACCATTAGGAGTTGCCGATATAAAACGTGAAGGAACAGATGTTACTATTGTATCATTTGGAAAAATAATTAAGGAAGCTTATAAAGCTGCTGATGAACTTGAAAAAGAAGGTATTTCTTGTGAAATCATCGATTTACGTACTGTTCGTCCAATGGATAGAAAAGCTATTGTAGAGTCGGTTAAAAAAACAAATCGTTTAGTGGTTTTAGAAGAAGCATGGCCTTTTGGAAATGTTGCAACAGAAATTACATATTTAGTACAAAGTGAAGCATTCGATTATTTAGATGCTCCTATTGTAAAAATTAATACAGCAGATACACCTGCACCGTATTCTCCAGTTTTACTAGCAGAATGGTTACCTAATCATGAAGATGTTATTAAAGCTGTTAAAAAAGTAATGTATAAATAAATCGTATTTTTTTACGTTATATAAACTTCATTAGCATGATTGTTGATGAAGTTTTTTTGTATTATGAATATAAGACTACTTATTGCCCTTTTTTTCTTTGGAATTTTTTCCACTATCGCACAAACCAAAGTTAGTGGTTATGTGTTTGATGAATTTAATGAACCTTTATCCTTTGTAAATATTATTTTTAAAGGATCTACACAAGGAACAATTACCGACGAAAATGGAAAGTTTTATTTAGAATCTGATGAAACCTGGGAAGCATTAACGGTGTCTTTTATTGGTTATGAAACTTTAAGTATTCCTTTAGATAAAAAAGTAAACTACAATTTAAAATTTACTTTAAAAGAAGAAGCTGCAGAGTTAGATGCTGTGGTTATTATATCGGGAAAGCAATCCAAAAAGAATAATCCTGCTATAGATTTACTCAGAAAAATTTGGGCAAATAAGCGTAGTAATGGGCTTAAACAATTCAAACAATTTGAATACGATAAATACGAAAAAGTAGAATTCGATATTAATACCATAGATAGTACGCTTATTAAAAGCAAGTTGTTTAGAGGTATGGAGTTTGTTTTTGATGAAGTTGATACCTCTAGAGTTACAGGTAAAACCTATTTGCCTATGTTTATTAATGAAGCTGTTTCTAAAGTTTATGGCGATAATGTAATTAATAAAACAAAAGAAGTTTTAGAAGGAAATAAAAACTCTGGATTTAGCGATAATCAAGTTATTATTGATTTTGTAGACGATTTGTATTCCGATTTTAATGTATACGATAATTACCTGAAGTTTTTCGATAAAAGCTTTGTAAGTCCACTCTCTAAAACTGGAATTAATACTTACAATTATGTGCTTTCAGATAGTGCATATGTAGATGATAAGTGGTGTTATAACATTATTTATTATCCAAGACGAAAAAACGAACTCACTTTTAAGGGCGATTTTTGGGTAGCAGATACCACTTATGCTATTAAAGAAATTAATTTACAAGCATCAAAAAGTGCCAATATAAACTGGGTAAAAGAAATTTACATTGAGCAAGAGTTTGAGGTTTTAAATGATTCATTATTTCTTGTAAAACGTGATTACATGATGTCTGATTTTGCTTTTAGTAAAAAGGAACAATCACGTGGTATTTACGGAAAACGAACTACACTATATGATAACTATAAATTTGATATAGAAAAAGATAAAAAGTTCTATGAAAGGGAGGTTTATAATTATGATAAAGACGTTTATGATAGAGATGATGCCTTTTGGGAAGAAAACCGTTTAGAATCATTAAACAAAGATGAAAAAGGGGTTTACAAAATGCTGGATACCTTGAAAACGGTTAAAAAATTTAAACGTCTCTATAATCTAGGAAGTATTTTGGCATCAGGATACATAGAGTTTAACACATTGCCTTTAGATTACGGGCCTATTTTTTCTACTTTCGGATTTAATGAAGTTGAAGGTTTACGATTACGAGCAGGAGGAAGAACCTACTTTGGAAGAAATGACCTTTGGCGATTAGAAGGTTTTATGGCTTACGGTTTTAGCGATGATAAATTTAAATATGGTATTTCTGGTAAATGGTTGCTAGATAAAAAGAGCCGATTGATTATTTCTGGTGGTAATAGGAGAGATGTAGAACAAATAGGAGCAAGTTTAACAACAAGTACAGATGTTTTAGGAAGAAGTTTAGCATCTTCATCGGTAGTTGGTACAAGTACAAACGATAAACTAACATCAATTAATTTAACCAGTTTAGCTATTGAAGCTGAGCCATGGCGAAATGTAATTTTTAGATTAGGCGGAAATTACAGAACTTTAGAATCTGCCTCACCAACATTCAGTTTAGATTACAATACTGAAAATGGTATTAAATCTGAAATTAAGCAGTTTGAAAGTTCATTTTCTGTATCCTATTTCCCTAAACGAAAAATGACAGGTTTTGGTGTAGAACGTAAAACAGCTAATGATGATTTTGCACGTATTTTTGCTCAAGTAAGTCGAGGCGATAAAAGTATTTTTAATAGCGATTTTGATTATACAAAAGTTCAACTGTCTTACACACAACCATGGCAAGTTGGTGGTTTTGGAAGGTTAACCACTACAGTAGAAGCGGGAAAAACTTTTGGAGAAGTGCCATTAGGCTTACTTAGTGTAATTCCTGGTAACCAATCCTACTTTTCAATTTATAACACCTTTTCTCAATTAGATTTTTACGAATTTGTTTCTGATACTTATACGTCATTCCATTTTGAACATAATTTTAACGGGCGCTTCTTTTCAAGAATTCCTTTCTTAAGAAAATTCAATCTTCGTGAAATTGTTAGTATTCGTGGTGTTTGGGGAGAAATGTCTCAGGAAAATATCAATCTAAACAATACAGGTTTGCCAAATGCTATTCCGTTAGTGGCGCCTTCAAATGAACCATATTACGAATATAGTTTGGGTGTAGGTAATATTTTTAAAGTATTTAGAATAGACTTTAATTTTAGAGGAAATTATAAGGATAATGTTGAATATCCTGATGCTAGAAAGTTTGGTGTAACAGGTAGTTTTGGATTTTATTTTTAAGATGATTCTTTTAACCACATGAAACAAAACTTGTTTTATAGGTTTTTTTAAAATTTGAAAGTTCGTTTAAGGGTCTCGTACAACCGTCAGTTACGGGTTTAAAGTAGATTTAGCACTGACGTTAGCAATTCCGAGTAGATTAGGACGTAGTCGAATCCGTCGTAATTGTGGTTATACATTGTTGGCAATAGTTATTTTTTAATAGTAAATCCAATTGGTGCTTTCAGTTTTCCAGAGTCATACATATTAATATATATTGAAACTGTATCTTTTGAGTTTTCCCAAGTAACTCGATAGTTATCTAACATTACACTACCAAAACCAAATGGGTCATTATCACTTTTAACTGGACAACAACTCCCAGCTCTATAATATGAAATTTTCTCACCATTCGGTCCAGCTAATGCATTAAGAAATCTTCTTTCATTTCTTGGTCCTTCTGAATCTTTATACCCTCCAACTTCAACGGGATTCTTCGGTGACAAACCATAAGTTTTATCAGTAGATATTTCAGTTATTAAAAATGTATTATTGTCACGAAGAATCTGTGGTTCATTCTTTGATATTAGTTTGGTTGAAGAGCAAGAGAAAATGAAGAATAGGATTCCAAAAGATAATATTAATTTTTTCATTTTGAGTTTTTTTTAATTTTTGTCAATGCGATGATATGACGTTGTTCTTTAATGACTTATACCAATCGTTAAACGAATTTAGCTGAAAATTTTTACAAAGTCAAGTAGCAAATAAACAAAAAAGACCGCCTTACAAACAGACAGTCTTTTCATAATTTATAAAAGCTTTTTAGCTTATAGCCCAAAAACTTCTTTTACTTTGTCAACATAATCTAGTTTTTCCCAAGTAAATAACTCAACATCTAAAGTTGTAGTTTCTCCATTAGGTTGAGAAAATGTTTTGGTAACAGTTTCAGTTTCACGTCCCATGTGTCCGTAAGCAGCTGTTTCGCTATATATTGGTGAACGTAACTTTAATCGTTCTTCAATGGCAAATGGACGCATATCAAAAATCTCTGATACTTTTTCGGCAATTTCACCATCAGTCATATTAAATGGGCATGTACCGTAAGTATCAATAAAAATACCCATAGGTTCAACAACGCCAATAGCATAACTCACCTGCACTAAAACTTCATCTGCAACCCCGGCAGCAACTAAATTTTTAGCAATGTGCCTTGTTGCATAAGCAGCACTTCTATCTACTTTACTTGGGTCTTTTCCCGAGAAAGCACCACCACCATGAGCACCTTTTCCTCCATAAGTATCAACAATAATTTTACGTCCTGTTAATCCTGTATCTCCGTGAGGTCCACCAATAACAAATTTCCCTGTTGGATTTATATGATATTTAATATCGTCATTAAATAGTTTTTGAATGGTTTCAGGAAGTTTTGCAACCACACGCGGAATTAAAATCTGAACAATATCTTTTCTAATTTTAGCAAGCATGGTTTCATCATCTGCAAACTCGTCATGCTGTGTTGATACAACAATAGCATCTATACGTTGCGGAATATTATCATCGCTATACTCAATAGTTACCTGACTTTTAGAATCTGGTCTTAAATAAGTAATATCTTTATTTTCTCTTCGTAATGCTGCAAGTTCTTTTAAAATTCTATGCGATAAATCTAAGGCCAGAGGCATAAAATTTTCAGTTTCATTTGTAGCGTAACCAAACATCATACCTTGGTCTCCAGCACCTTGTTCTTCTTTGCTTCCTCTATCTACTCCTTGATTGATATCTTCAGATTGTTCGTGAATAGCAGAAAGTACACCGCATGAATTTCCATCAAACATATACTCGCCTTTCGTGTACCCGATTTTGTTAATGGTATCTCTGGCAATTTTTTGAACATCTAAGTATGTGTGAGATTTTACCTCTCCAGCCAGAACTACTTGTCCTGTAGTTACTAAGGTTTCGCATGCCACTTTAGAGTCTTTATCAAACGCTAAAAAATTATCAATTAATGCATCACTAATTTGATCTGCTACCTTATCTGGGTGTCCTTCAGAAACACTTTCCGAAGTAAATAAATAAGCCATATATTAAATTTTATTCAAGATTTGACGGATAACGTCGAAGGAAGTTCTCACTGCCTTTAGCATTTTTAAATTTATGCTGAACTTGTTTCAGTATCTTTTAAGATTAAAAAAAGTTCAATATAAAAAGAGGTTGCAATCAGTCAAATCTTTCCTCTGTTATTTGTGACGGTAAAAATAAAAAAATAAAAAGGACTGGTGGATGATTTTGTTTTTTTTCGACAAAAAGTAATTTTTTTACTTTTTGGTGAAAAACAATTGTTAGTTAAAAATTATTTATAAATATTTGTAATGCATAAATGAGAAATAAAGTTTTAAATATCATTTCTATTATTGTCATTGTGATTATTTCACAGTGATTGGGAATGGTATATAAAAACTTAAATAAATTTAAACCTTCCTAAAACTGGAAGGTTTTTTTATGGATTTTTTTTCATTTTTGAACATCATAGAAAATACAGTTTAAATAACTGATAAACAGATTGTTAATATTTTTTTTGTGATTATGGATTTAACCTTAAAAATTTAAGATTAGCTATTATAAAAACCTAATAAATTACTTTCGATGCTTATTAATTCTCTTTTGAAGAATATTTAATAAAAATCTAAATAATTTAACTCATTGACTAACTAAAACAAAAAATAAAAGATTATCTGCAACAAAAATGAAGGAACTTAATAAACACAGTAAAAGGTTAACGCAAGATGAATCTCAACCAGCATCCCAAGCCATGTTATATGCAGTTGGTTTGACTGATGAGGATATGAAGAAAGCTCAAGTGGGTATTGCTAGTACAGGGTACGATGGAAACCCTTGTAACATGCACTTAAATGGATTAGCTGCAGAGGTTAAAATTGAGTGTAAAATAGCTGGTTTAATAGGTTTAGGGTTTAATACGATTGGTGTTAGCGATGGTATTTCTATGGGTACTTCTGGTATGAATTACTCATTAGCATCACGAGATATTATTGCAGATTCCATTGAAACTGTAATGAATGCTCAAAGTTATGATGCATTAATTTCTGTGGTTGGTTGTGATAAAAATATGCCAGGAGCAGTTATTGCGATGTTGCGTTTAAACCGTCCGTCAATAATGATGTACGGAGGAACTATTGCTTCAGGAAAATACAAAGGAAAAAAATTAAATATCGTTTCTGCTTTTGAAGCTTTAGGACAGAAAGTTGCTGGTGAAATTGAAGAAGATGAGTATAGAGAAATTATAAAAAGAGCTATTCCGGGAGCGGGTGCTTGTGGTGGTATGTACACAGCAAACACAATGGCTTCTGCTATTGAGTGTATGGGTTTTGCACTTCCTTATAATTCTTCTATTCCTGCTGAAAACCCTAATAAATTATCTGAAAGCGAAAGAACTGCAAGAGCGATAAAAAATCTTTTGGAGTTAGATTTAAAGCCTTTAGATATTATTTCTAAAAAATCTATTGAAAATGCTATCGCACTTGTAAATGCTTTAGGTGGTTCAACCAATGCGGTGTTACACTTTTTAGCCATTGCCCATGCAGCAGATATCGATTTTACTTTGGAAGATTTTCAACGTGTTAGTGATAGAACCCCATTGATAGCCGATTTAAAACCTAGTGGAAAATATTTAATGGAAGATGTTCATGGTATTGGTGGAACACCTGCTGTTATGAAATATTTATTAGACAATGGTTATTTACATGGTGAGTGTATGACAGTTACTGGTAAAACTTTGGCTGAAAATTTAAAAGATGTTGAACCTCTTAAATTTGAAGATGAGCAAGATGTTATTTATCCAAAAGATAAAGCATTAAAAACTTCAGGGAACTTACAGATTCTTTATGGAAACTTAGCTTCTGAAGGCGCTGTAGCAAAAATTTCAGGAAAAGAAGGATTAGTATTTGAAGGTAAAGCGGTGGTTTATGATGGTGAGCAAGCTGCTAATACAGGAATTTCAAATGGCGAAGTAGAAAGAGGAGATGTGGTCGTCATTAGATATGTAGGTCCAAAAGGTGGTCCAGGAATGCCAGAAATGCTAAAACCAACTTCGTTAATTATGGGAGCTGGTTTAGGAAAATCTGTTGCTTTAATTACAGATGGTCGTTTTTCAGGAGGAACACACGGTTTTGTTGTTGGTCATATTACTCCAGAAGCACAATCTGGGGGAACCATAGGATTATTAGAAACAGGAGATAAAATTAGAATTAGCGCTGAAGATAACTCTATTAATGTTCTAATTTCTGATGAGGAGTTAGCAAAACGTAAAGCAGAATGGACAGAGCCAGAGTTAAAACACAAAAAAGGAATACTATATAAATATGCAAAATCTGTAGCATCAGCTTCTAAAGGATGTGTTACCGATGCATTTTAAAACAAATTATACATCACCCGAGTTTAATTTAAAGGGCGTAAACATTGTGAGTTATGGATACACAAACAGTAAAAAAAACCAAAGAAGTGGCAGCTAAAACAGAACGTATAACAGGTAGTGAAGCTATTATTAGATGTTTAATAGAAGAAGGCGTAGATATTCTTTATGGATATCCAGGAGGAGCTATTATGCCTGTTTATGATGAATTATACAAGTACCAAGACAAAATTCATCATGTCTTAACGCGCCACGAACAAGGAGCTACGCATGCTGCTCAAGGCTATGCTCGTATTTCCGGTAAAGTAGGAGTTGCTATGGCAACTTCTGGTCCAGGAGCTACTAACTTAATAACAGGAATTGCAGATGCACAAATAGATTCTACACCTATGGTGTGTATCACAGGACAGGTGTTTTCTCATTTATTAGGAAGTGATGCGTTTCAAGAAACCGATATCGTTGGAATTTCAACACCGGTTACAAAATGGAATCATCAAGTAACTAAAGCTTCAGAAATTCCAGAAGTTTTAGCTAAAGCATTTTACATTGCAAAAAGCGGTCGTCCAGGACCAGTTTTAGTAGATATTACTAAAGATGCTCAAGTTTCTGAGTTTGATTTTAAATATGAAAAGTGTACAGGCATTAGAAGTTATATTCCAGTGCCAAAAACTAATCCAGAGGCAGTTAAAGCTGCAGCAGAATTAATAAATGCAGCTAAAAAACCCATGATTGTTTGGGGGCAAGGTGTTATTCTTGGAGAAGCTGAAAAAGAATTAAAAGCAGTGATTGAAAAAGCAGGTATTCCATCTGCTTGGACAATTCTTGGGGCTTCTGCACTTCCTACATCACATCCATTAAATATTGGTATGGTGGGTATGCATGGTAATTATGCGCCAAATAAGTTAACTAACGAATGTGATGTGCTTATTGCTATTGGGATGCGTTTTGATGATCGTGTTACAGGAAGTTTAGATACGTATGCAAAACAAGCAAAAGTTATCCATTTTGATATTGATCCAGCAGAAATTGACAAAAATGTAAAAACAGATGTTGCTGTTATTGGTGATTCAAAAGATAGTCTAGCTAAACTTTTACCACTATTAAATAAAAATTCTCACGAATCTTGGCTACAAGAATTTAAAGATTTATATGAAGTTGAATATGAAAAAGTAATAAAGAATGATATTTCTCCAACTAAAGAAGGGTTAACCATGGGAGAAGTATTAAAGCAAATAAATATTGAAACAAAAGGTAATGCTGCAATCGTTTCAGATGTTGGACAACACCAAATGATAGCTTGTCGTTATGCAGATTTTAATATTACAAAAAGTAATATCACATCAGGCGGTTTAGGTACAATGGGATTTGCTTTACCAGCAGCTATTGGTGCAAAAATGGCAGCACCAGAAAGAGAAGTGGTTGCTATTATTGGTGATGGTGGTTACCAAATGACTATTCAAGAATTAGGAACCATTTTCCAACAACAAGTACCAGTAAAAATTGTGGTTTTAAATAATGAATTTTTAGGAATGGTGCGTCAATGGCAACAGCTATTTTTCGACAAACGATACGCATCTACAGAAATGACAAACCCTAATTTTGTGGCCATAGCAGAAGGCTATTATATTAAAGCCAGAAAAGTTGTTAAGCGAGAAGAATTAGCAGATGCAGTAAAAGAAATGATTGCATCAAAAGAATCTTATTTCTTAGAGGTTTGTGTAGAAAAAGAAGATAATGTATTTCCAATGATTCCTTCGGGAGCATCGGTTTCAGATGTACGTTTAAGCTAAATTAGAAATCAAATGAAAGAAGATATAAAAACATTAACCATATCCATTTACACCGAAAATAACATCGGTTTGCTAAACCGTATATCGGCAATTTTTCAACGTAGACATATCAATATTGAAAGCTTAACCACTTCACAGTCAGAGATAGAAGGTGTTAATCGTTTTGTGATTGTTGTAAATATTTCAGAAACTCAAGCTAAAAAGATTGTAGGTCAATTTGAAAAGCAAGTGGAAGTTATTCGAGCTTATTATCATACAGATGAAGAAACTATTTATCAGGAATCAGGTATGTTTAAAATAAAATCAGCTTTATTGTTTGAAGAGCCTCAAATTCAGAATATAATTAAAGAAAGTAATACAAGAATAGTTACTGTAAATAAAGAGTTTTTTGTACTAGAAAAGTCTGGAAGAAGAAACGAAATTGAATCATTGCGTAGAGATTTAAATGTTTTTGGCATTATGCAATTTGTGCGTTCTGGTCGCATAGCAGTAACTAAAGATGAAATGAAAGTAACAGAAATGCTATTAGCATTCAATAACCAATAATAACTAATAATTAAAAATGGGAAATTATTTTAACACACTATCGTTAAGAGACAAGTTAAATCAATTATCGAAGTGTAGATTCATGGACTCTTCAGAGTTTGAAGAAGGTGTAAATGCATTAAAAGGTAAAAAAATTGTAGTAGTAGGTTGTGGAGCGCAAGGTTTAAATCAAGGGTTAAACATGAGAGATTCTGGGTTAAATATTTCTTATGCTTTAAGACCGCAAGCCATTGCTGAAAAACGTGCATCTTATGTTAATGCAACCGAAAACGGATTTAATGTAGGAACTTATGAAGAGTTAATTCCATCAGCAGATTTAGTATTAAACTTAACTCCAGATAAGCAACATACTAATGTGGTAAAAGCAGTTATGCCTTTAATGAAAAAAGGAGCAACATTATCATATTCACACGGATTCAATATTGTTGAAGAAGGTATGCAAATACGTGAAGATTTAACAGTTATTATGGTGGCACCTAAATGCCCAGGAACAGAAGTTAGAGAAGAGTATAAAAGAGGTTTTGGTGTACCAACACTTATTGCGGTACATGAAGAAAATGATCCAGAAGGAAAAGGTTGGGCACAAGCAAAAGCTTATGCTGCGGCAACTGGTGGAGATAGAGCTGGTGTTTTAGCATCATCTTTTGTTGCTGAGGTTAAGTCTGATTTAATGGGTGAGCAAACTATTCTTTGTGGTTTGTTACAAACAGGGTCTATTCTTTGTTTTAATAAAATGATTGAAAAAGGCATTGGCGCAGGTTATGCTTCAAAATTAATTCAATATGGTTGGGAAACTGTAACAGAAGGTCTTAAATATGGTGGTATTACTAATATGATGGATCGTTTATCAAACCCAGCAAAGATTAAAGCTTTTGAACTTTCTGAAGAATTAAAAGATATTATGCGTCCGCTATTCCAAAAGCATATGGATGATATTATGGAAGGTAAGTTTTCTAGCGGAATGATGCAAGATTGGGCTAATGATGATAAAGATTTATTAGGATGGAGAGCTGAAACTGCTGAAACGGCTTTCGAAAAAACGCCAGCTGGAGATGTTGAAATTTCAGAACAAGAATACTATGATAATGGTGTGTTAATGGTAGCCATGGTAAGAGCAGGAGTTGAACTTGCTTTTGAAGCTATGACAGATTCTGGAATTATTGATGAATCTGCATACTATGAGTCGTTACACGAAACACCACTTATTGCAAATACTATTGCTAGACGTAAATTATACGAAATGAATAGTGTAATCTCTGATACTGCAGAGTATGGTTGCTATTTGTTCGATCATGCTTGTAAACCGTTATTAGCAGATTTTATGACCAAAATAGATACCGATGTTATAGGTAAAGCATATGCTAAAGACAATGGTAAAGGTGTTGATAATGCTAAATTAATAGAGGTGAATAAGGCTTTAAGAGAACATCCTGTTGAAAAAATAGGATCTTTTTTAAGAGCATCAATGACAGCTATGAAACCTATAGTTTAAAAAAAGAGTTTATGAATAAGGAAAACAAAACATATTTTCCTAGTATAGATAATATTAAAGTAGCTGCCGATACCATTAAAAAAGTATCGGCAGTTACGCCTTTAAGCCATAGCATAAGATATTCAAAACAATTTAATGCTAATATTCTTTTAAAGCGCGAAGACTTGCAGCAAGTACGTTCTTATAAAATTAGAGGAGCTTATAACAAAATAAGCTCACTAACTACAAAAGAATCTGCAAATGGAGTCGTTTGTGCAAGTGCTGGTAATCATGCCCAAGGTGTTGCCCTATCGTGTAAATTATTAAAAATAAAAGGCACTATTTATATACCTGCACCAACACCAAATCAAAAAGTAGAGCAAGTTAAAATGTTTGGCGAAGATTATATTGAAATTAAATTAGTAGGTGATACGTATGATGATGCTTATCACGCTGCTATGTTAGAGTGTAATCAGCTAAAAAAAACATTTATACATCCTTTTAATGATGAAAAGGTTATTGAAGGACAAGCAACTATAGGCTTAGAGATTTTAGAACAAAGTGATGTTCCTATCGATTATGTTTTTATTGCTGTTGGTGGTGGAGGTTTAGCAGCGGGTTTATCAACTGTTTTTAAAACATTGTCACCAAATACAAAAATTATTGGTGTAGAGCCAGAAGGTGCTCCATCAATGACGGTTTCAATAAAAAACAACAAAAACACAGAGTTAGACCATATCGAAAAATTTATTGATGGTGCTGCTGTAAAACGTGTGGGCGATTTAAATTTTGAAATTTGTAAAGCAAATTTACATGCGATGTTAACAGTGCCAGAAGGTAAAGTTTGCGAAACTATTTTAGAACTTTATAATAAAGATGCTATAGTGGTAGAGCCTGCTGGAGCATTAAGTATATCTGCACTAGATTTTTATGCCGATGAAATAAAAGGTAAAAATGTAGTTTGTGTTGTAAGTGGGAGTAATAATGATATTACACGTACTCCAGAAATAAAAGAACGTGCTTTACTATACGCTAATTTAAAGCATTATTTTATTATAAATTTCCCTCAACGGGCAGGAGCGCTAAAAGAGTTTGTGGTTGATATTTTAGGCGAAAACGATGATGTTACTTACTTTCAGTATGCTAAAAAGACGAATCGAGAAAATGGTTCAGCTGTGGTTGGAGTTCAATTAAAATCGGCTTATGATTTAAAGCCTTTAATAGATCGTATGAAGGAGCGTAATTTTTATGGTGATTATCTAAATGACAAACCAGATTTGTTTGAGTTTTTGGTTTAAGGCTGATAATTTATTTTTTCCAATATTGAATATTTTGATTGTACATAGCATCTAAAGATAATTGAACAGATCTTGCCGTATCTGCTCCTGTATATACATTTGAAATAGGTTCTTTGTTTTCTATAATAGAATCTCTAAAATCAACTAAAGCTTGTTTAGTTGGGTCTAAATGAGATATTTCAATAGGATAACCTTTGCCTTGTAAATATGCGTTAGCCGTTGCTCCAGAAACACCATCTACATCTGTTATTTCTTTTTTAAATCCTTTTTCATGATAAATCCATGCATTATTGTAATCTAGTAGTATAGTGCCTTTACTTCCATGTACTTTTATTTGATAATCGCCTAGAGAGTTATTGGTTAAGCATGTGAATTTCGCTTTTACACCACTAGGGTATTCAAAGATTAAATGAATATTGTCAAATGTTTCTCTGCCATCTTTCCAAAAGTCAACACCACCAGTTCCCATTATTTTTTTTGGATTTTCACCTAAAACCCAATACACAAAATCTATTTGATGTGAGCATAATTCTGCTACTAATCCACCTGAGTATTCCCGATACATTCTCCAGTTTATTGCACGTTCCAATGAAGGATTTGGAACAGGTCTTCTCCAATCTCCATTTCTATTCCATTGACATTCAAAGGAAGATATTTGACCAATTTCTCCCTTTTTTATTAGGTTCACAACATGACTGTATAGTTTAGAACTATGATATTGGTGCCCCGTTTGAAAAATCAATTTAGAATAAGCTACTTTCTCTACAAGATTATCAATTTCAGTAAAACCTTTTGCCATAGTCTTTTCACAGTAAACGTGTTTTCCTGCGTCTAAAGCATCAATAGCTATTGTTGAATGTGAACTAAAGGGTGTTGCTATTAATACGGCATCTACATCTTTGTTTTCTAATAATTTTTTGTAATCCTTATAGGTGTTAACTTTGTTTTTAGTTCTTGAAATACCTTTTTCTAATTGAAAAGGTAAAATATCACAGATTGCAGAAACATTTATACCTTCAATTTTGTTTAAAACAGAAATGAGTCCACTACCTCTACTGCCAGTGCCTATAATTCCAATATTAACAATATTATTACTACTAAATCTTTTAGATAATGCTCCTAAAGTTGATGAGGTTGTAATTATACCGGCTGTTACAAGCCCTCCTTTAGTTATAAACTCTCTTCTTTTCATCTACTATAATTTTTTAATAGTATTATATACTGCTTGCTACTTGTGAAATTAATTATTGTTTTGCTGATTAAACGGGTTTAATCTCCCAACCTGGTTCATAAGTTCTGGACCATAATTTCATAGCATCACGATCGTATATTGTTCCTGTTTGATCGTCTACTTCAAACGATTTTCCTATTCTAGATGAAATATTTGCATAGTGCGTTAGCATTTGGCTAACAACGCCTTGTTCAATAGGAGAGGTTAAAGGCTCTTTTTCTTTAATTGCTTGAAAAAAGTTTACTGAATGCCTTGTTGAAAGATTTCCTCCACCGCCTAGAGCTAAGCCATCTTCACTACCGCCTTTTTTGTCTCTAATTAAATTACCTTTTAAATCAAATAATTTATAGCCTTCTCTGTCTATAAAAACCGATCCTTTAGATCCATAAATTATAGTGCCTCTACCAGCTCCATATTTATCGTATCCATTTCTACTTTGGCCATCCCACTGAATAATTTTATTATTAGAAAATTTAAATGTAGCTTCCATAGTGTCATACATTTCCCAGCCGTCATTCTTATATTGAAATTTTCCTGAATACACATCTACATGTTCTGGATAATCTACACCCAGTGCCCAACGTGCTATGTCTAATTCGTGTGTAGCATTATTTCCTGTTTCTGCAGTTCCAAAATCCCATCCGTACCAGTGCCAATTATAATCCCAAGTATCATGCATATAATCTTTTCGGGGCGATGGACCTTGAAAAAGGTCCCAGTCCAAACCTTCAGGAGGATTTGCTTTTTTAGGAATTGGAACTTCACCTCTAGAATTTGTGTAAAATGCAATTGCTTTATATGCATCTCCAATAACACCATCATGGATATCCTTAATAATAGATGCTGATTCTATTGATGATCGTTGTTGGTTCCCCATTTGTATAAGCTTACCATATTTTTTTTGATATGCAATTAGTAATTCTCCTTCTCTTGGATTATGGCTACATGGTTTTTCTAAATATACATGTTTGTTAGCTTGCATAGCCATACATGCTCCTGGAGCATGCCAATGGTCTGGTGTAGCCATAAATATGGCATCTATTTTTTTGTCATCTAAAATAACTCTAATATCATTTTCTAATTTTGGCTTGTAATTAATTGACTTAGAGATGGTCTTAGCTGCTTTTTCGCGCTGACTTTTCATAACATCGCATAAATACACGAGTTCCACATTGTTAGTTTTATCTGAGATAGCTTCTATGTAAGCACCCCATCGTCTGCCTAATCCTTGAATAGCAACTTGAATTCTATCATTAGATCCAATAATTCTTGAATAACTTATCGCAGAAGCACTTGTTAAACCTCCAGTTAATGTTACACCAACGGCACCGGCTGTTGCTTTTTTTATAAAATCTCTTCTATTTGAACTCATGTTAAAATTATTTTTTAATTAAATTCTCTAATTTTTATACTTCTGTAATGAACGGTATTTCCATGGTCTTGAAGTAAAATATGGCCGCTAGCCCATTGACCAAAGTCAGACCATTTTTTGTATTTACTGTATGCTACGAGTGCTATAAACATTTGTGAATGCCTATTGTATTCTATTACTTTTTCATTATTTAACCAATGTTCAACTTTAGACCCTTTAACAACTATTCTTGCTTTATTCCAACTATTAATACCTTTAAATTGTTTGCTTCTTCCATGTACTGAAAGATTTTCTGCCGCTATTAAATCATATAAAGATCCTACGGTTCTGTTGCCGTTAACGCCAGCTTTAGCGTCTGGATGATTTTCATCGTCTAAGATTTGAAACTCACAACCAATAGCAGAGCCTGGGCCTTTGTTTAATTCAGAATCAACAAAGTATTTAATGCCACTATTAGCACCTTCTGTAATTTTAAACTCTAATTCTAACTCAAAACTGCTGAAAGTATTTATAGTAATAATGTCTCCAGGACCAGTAGATTCTCCTCCGTCAGTTGCTAAAATTGTTAATTCTCCATCTTTTATTTCCCATCCAGAATTTGGAAATTGGTCTATTTTTGCACCTTTCCATCCTTTATTAGTTTTGCCATCCCAAAGTAAACGCCAACCTTTATTTATTTCGTTTTTAGTTAATGAGTTTTTTAGATAACTAATTTCTCTTACTTCTGGATCTGAAGGCCAAAGTTCTTCATCTAAGTTATTGGTTTTAATTCTAATATTTTTCCATCTAATTTCTTTACCAGCGTCTTCATTTTTAGAGCCAATACTGTGTACTTGTAAAGCAATAAACCCTGTAGCAGTTTCACTATCAATTAAATTTGCACACTGTATTCCATTAATCCAAGTTCTAATGTGGTTTCCAATTGCTTCTATTCTGCATCTATTCCAAACGCCGTTTTTAAAAGCTTTACGTGCTTTTTGGTTTATAGATAAAGGGTACATCCAACCTCGTCTAGCTTCATCATAAATACCTCCGCTAAAAGCACGGTCACTAGGATCTAACTCAAATTGATATCCATGAACTCTACCATTATTGTAATCTTTAAGACTATTTGATCGAAACTGAACACCCGAGTTAAGAGTTGGGTCTAATAAAACATCAAATTCTAAAATAAAATTGTCATATTTTGTTTCAGAGCATAAAAAACTATTTGGTGTGTTAGTTTCTGAAATTCCAATAATTTCACCATTTTCTACTTTGTATTGAGCATTTCCATTTAATTGCTTCCAACCTTTTAAATCTTTACCATTAAAAATTGAACTCCATTCGTTTTGTTTTGTTTGCGCATTTACTTGAAAAATTGTTAGGTTTATTAATAGTAAAATAATGATAAAAAACAGTCTTGCTGATAGTTGTTTCATTTAGTTAGTTTTTAGGTTTTAAAATAAGTTAAAATAAAACTCTAAAATCAAATGTATTAAAAAATATCATGTAAAAAAAAATATACGCAATCGATTGCGCTTTAGGTATTTTATAAACAATTAATTTAAGTATTAAGAATATGATATTTCTACTGCTTCAAGGCTTTTTAATGATTCTTTTAGGTAAATATTGAGTATTTTAGCTATAGGTTATAATACAATATTCTAGCATATGAATTCTACAATAACAGAAATCCCAAAGCAATATAAAATTACTTCACTTTTACATCAAAAAAGCTATTTAGTTTCAGGTGAATTAAAAACTTGGAACGGAGATACAAGTGAAGTGTACTCAACAATTTCTTCAACCGATGATTACAAACCAACATTATTAGGAACAGTTCCTGATTTAGGTGAAACAGAAGCAATGGATGCTCTAAACTCTGCTTTAAGCGCTTATGGTAAAGGTCAAGGCTTATGGCCTACAATGAAAGTTGTAGATAGAATAGCTTGTATGGAAAAGTTTGTTGAGCAAATGAAAACCAAGAGAGAAGAAGTTGTAAAACTTTTAATGTGGGAAATAGGTAAAAATCTTCCAGATTCTGAAAAGGAATTCGATAGAACGGTTGATTACATTTACGATACTATTGAAGATTATAAACAAATAGATAGAGATTCTGCAAAGTTTGAGAAACATGATGGTGTTTACGCACATATTCGAAGAGGTCCTCTAGGAACCGTACTGTGTTTAGGGCCATACAATTACCCCCTGAATGAAACTTTTACGCTCTTAATTCCTGCATTAATCATGGGGAATACAGTGGTTTTTAAACCTGCAAAACTAGGTGTGTTACTTATTTCACCTTTACTAGAAGCTTTTCAAAGCAGTTTTCCTAAAGGTGTGGTAAATGTTATTTATGGTCGTGGTCGTGTTTTAGCTACACCAATAATGAAATCGGGTAAAGTTGATGTATTAGCATTAATTGGTAATAGTAAATCTGCAAATGCGTTACAATCGGTTCATCCAAAAGGAAATAGATTGCGTATGGTTTTAGGGTTAGAAGCTAAAAATCCAGCCATTGTTTTACCAGATGCCGATTTAGACTTGGCTGTAAACGAATGTATAGCTGGAACATTGTCTTTTAATGGGCAACGTTGTACGGCGCTAAAAGTATTATATGTTCATGAATCTATTGTAGATGAGTTTAATAAACGTTTTTCTGCTAAAGTAGATGCGCTTAAATTTGGTAACCCATGGGAAGAAGGTGTAAAATTAACTCCGCTTCCAGAAGTAGATAAACCGGCTTATATTCAAGAATTAATTGATGATGCTAAAGAAAAGGGAGCAACTATATTAAATGAAAAAGGTGGGGAAACTACCGAGAATTTTATTTTTCCAGCGGTTTTATATCCTGTAAATAAAAATATGCGAGTTTATAAAGAAGAACAATTTGGTCCTGTTGTGCCAGTTATATCTTTTAAAAATATTGAAGAGCCCTTAGATGATTTGGCAGAATCAAATTACGGACAACAAGTAAGTTTATTTGGAAAAGATGTAAACACATTGGCGCCATTAATTGATACTTTAGTAAATTTGGTGTGTAGAGTAAACCTAAATAGTTCTTGTCAAAGAGGTCCAGATGTTTACCCTTTTACAGGAAGAAAAGATTCTGCATTTAGTACTTTAAGTGTTCATGATGCTTTACGTTCGTTTTCAATACGTACTTTTGTAGCTTCAAAAGATAATGCTTATAATAAGTCTATATTGTATGAACTTTTAGATAAAAAAGCATCTAACTTTATAAGTACAGATTATATATTATAAAACTAAATTAAAAATTAAGCATGAAAATTATAAGAATTCAATTATTGTCTATTTTACTAGCTTCATTAATGTTTAACTGTGGAGGAAAAGAAGAAAAGAAAAAAGAAGGTTTCTCTTATGAAAAAACAAGTTCTTCAGAATCTTCAAGTTCTAAAGATGTTGATGAGAATGTCACTAATGTTGTAATAACAGCTAACGATGTTATGAAATTTAACACTAATGAAATTAAAGTTAAGGCAGGTAAAAAAGTAAAACTTACTTTAAGACATGTTGGAAAGCTCGATATTAATATTATGGGTCATAATGTAGTTATTCTTAAAAAAGGAGTTGATATTTCTCAGTTTTCAGCTAAAGCAGCAACGGAAAGAGATAATAAATATATACCAAAAGATTCTCAAGATATTATTGCGTATACAGATTTAATTGGTGGTGGTCAAGTTACTTCAATTGAGTTTGATGCACCAGAAGCTGGAACATATGATTTTTTATGTAGTTTTCCTGGGCATTCTGGTATGATGCGAGGTAAATTTATTGTTGAGTAATCTTTTTACCTTAAAAAATAAAAAGCCATTTTTAGAGTTATCTAAAAATGGCTTTTTTTATTAGTATAGTGAGTAAAAGTTAGTTTAGTCTAATTTCCAGCCTTCTCTGTATTCGCGTTTAACAAATTGATTAGCTGGTTCAAAATTTGTTATTTTCATATTTGTTCCGTCCCAAAGTAGTTTTTTACGTCCAGGATATTCAAATCGTTCACCTGCTTTCTCTCTTAAATTGTAACTTCTAATAGCGAGATTACCCATTAAAATAGATTCTGTTAGAGGGCCAGCAAAATCAAATGAAGATGTAAGTGATTTGTGTTCTTCACTTCCAAATCCTGCTTTGCAAGCTTCAACCCATTTTGCATGATGTCCGTTTTCAGGTAAATTGCTTTCTTCAGAATTGTCATTTTCAGATAAAATAATTTCACCAGAGTTAAGATATACTTTAGGATTTCTGCCATAGGTTCCACAAGTCATTATGCCCTTTTCACCAATCATAATAACGCCATTCGCACTATTCTCATCACCTATAGGGTGGTCTGCAGGAATAAGTTCTGGATGGAATGGTCGTAAACCACCATCTGTCCAGTTAAGTTTTACTTGTGAAGGATTTTTTTCTGAAGCTTCAAATTTTAATTGAGTTCTAGATGAAGGCGGGCAAGATTCAGGATAATAATCAGGCGTCCAATCTTGAGTGAAGATGGCTCCTACACTACTTTCTACTTCAGTAGGATATCCTAAACCTAAAACTCTATATGGCGGATCCATTAAATGGCAACCCATATCACCTAAGGCTCCAGTTCCAAAATTCCACCAGCCTCTCCATTTAAATGGGTGATATAAAGGATGATAATCAACCCATTCCGCAGGTCCTACCCAACTATCCCAATCTAAATTATCAAGTAATGCTGGTTTATCAGTAGGTGTTTTTATGCCTTGTGGCCATACAGGTCTGTTAGTCCAAACATCTACTTGGTTTACATTTCCAATTATTCCAGAGTCAAACCAATCTATCATTGTTTGTACACCTTTTCCTGAGGCGCCTTGGTTTCCCATTTGGGTTACTATTTTGTATTTGTTAGCCGCTTCAGTAAGTACTCTAGCCTCATAGATATTATGAGTTAAAGGTTTTTGTACATAAACATCTTTATTCAATTGCATTGCTGCTAGTGTAATAACAGCATGTGTATGATCTGGTGTTGATACAGTAACTGCATCAATATCGTTCATGTTATCTAATAACTTTCTGTAATCTTTAAATTGTTTTGCTTTAGGAAATTTTTTAAAAGCATCTGCTGCTCTATTCCAATCTACATCACAAATAGCAGCAATATTCGATGCTCCATTATTCCAAACATTAACCATATCTGAATATCCTTTTCCACCGGCTCCAACAACTGCAATGTTTAATTTATCACTTGGTGCGATAAAACCTTTACCCATAACATGTCTTGGGATAATTGAAATTCCTAAAGTAGTTAAGGCTGTTTTTTTAATAAATGAACGCCTGCTGGTAGATGAGTTTTTATTCATTTGTGAAAGGGTTTTAGGTTGATTAAAAGTTATAATTCCAGAATTTCAATATTTTTAAACTCTATAGGGTGGCTCTCACTTTGTAGTGATATATAACCACTCGTTAATGGCTGTCCGTCTTTAGCTTGAATTTCTTTTGCTGTGGTATCTAAAAATTCGCCACCTATTGTGGGATTTGAATAAGAAATAACAGGTTTTCCATTAATGAAATGAGTTATAGAATCGTTATTAACTACAACTTCTGCAGTTATCCATTCTTCTCCGTAATAAGTTTCGCTATTAGCGCTTATGCAGTGCTCTGTATTTAATTCACCATTAATTACAACATGGGTTGCAGGTGTACATAAATTTCCTGTAGATCTAGGTTCGTCTTTATTAACGCCTCCTAAAAGTTGAGCTTCTAAAGATAAAGGAAACCCTTGTTTTACAAGCATGCTTTCTGGAGATTGACAATGCAACATAATGCCACTATTTTTTTTAGCCCAATCTTCTCCGCCTTTAACTTGATTACCTACAAACCTGTATTGTAGTCTAAATTTATAATTTGAAAAAGGTGTTTTATAAAAGATATGACCAAATTCATCAGTGAAATTTTCATAGTCATCATAGGATACTTTTAAAACACCATCTTCAGCTCTAAAGGTATTGTTGTAATTATTATTCAACTCGTAACCATTAATTTTTACCAACCAGCCATCTAAATTTTTTCCATTAAATAATGATTTCCAATTTTCAGTGGTTTCAGTAGTAACTATATCTTTCTCGGTGGTTTCTTTAGGTTTTTCTTTACAGCTAAAACATAAAGCTAAAACAACTATGGTTATTATTGTTGAATTATATTTCATTTTATAAAGAATAAGATTTTCCGCCAGTTAATTCTTGTAAATCACCACAATAATATTGAGACGGAACAGGGTCGTATACCAATACATTTTCTCCAATATGCTCTCTTGTAATATAGGTGTTAATAGTCATCCATTTTAAACTATTTAAAAATTCTGATGATGTTGGGTCTTCTGATTCTGGATTAGATTGTCTTTCTTCATCAACTTCACCTTTAACAAGCATATGGTTATCAAGTAATGCCATATAATCTTCTTGAGTGACTTTATTGATGTTGTCTCCTGTATTTGGTTTTAGTATAGAAATGATTTTATTAAAACCAGATTTTACTTTTTCCTGTTCTTTATTTAGCATAACTTTATTGATATAATTATCAATAAATTGAGGAACATTAATTTCGGACGCCGATGGTAAGTCTTCTGTTTTTGGTAAAATAATATCAACTAAATTATTTAAAACAACGCCTTGTTCTGTTGTTAAAAAGTCTGGTGTCCAGGTTTTAACGTCGCTTGTACAACTTTGCAATAAACTAACAATAGATGGTGTTGCAACAAAAAAACCTGTAGCTAACCCCATATTTCTTAAAGCTTCTCTTCTTTTCATTTTAAATAGTAGTATTAAGCGTTATTTTTCTTTAATTGTTCTGCTGCATGATTAGCAGCTCTGGCAGTAAAAGCCATATAAGTTAAGGATGGATTTTGACAACCAGCAGAAGTCATAAAAGAACCATCGGTAACATATACATTTTTACATGTATGAATCTGGTTATACTCATTTAAAACAGAAGTTTTTGGGTCTCTACCCATTCTTGCAGTTCCCATTTCATGTATACCTAATCCCATAGCTCTTCCTTGAGCATTATCATAACCTTCTACATCTTTATATCCAGCAGCCTTTAACATTTGTACAGCTTGTTCTTTCATGTCTTTACGCATGGCGAGTTCGTTTTCACCAAAATCGGCATCAAACGTTACGGTAGGTAATCCCCATTCGTCAAGTTTATCATAATCTAAGTACATTCTGTTTTTATGATCAGGAAGCGTTTCTCCAAAAGCAGTAAGACCAATATTCCATTCGCCAGGTTTTAAAATAGCTTCTTTTAATTTTGGACCATATTTTAATTCTGCTACAGATTCAGATAAGCTACCTCTTGAAGCTCTACCTTGATATCCGTAACCTCTTTTAAAATCTTTTGCATCTGTTTTGCCGCCTAAGTTTCTAAATCTAGGGATATATAAGCCATTTGCTCTTCTTCCTTTTTCAATCTTATCTTCATATCCATCAACTTTTGCTCTTGCTCCAACATGAAAATGGTGGTCCATAATATTATGTCCTAATTCACCGCTATCATTTCCTAATCCGTTAGGGAAACGTTCAGATTTTGATTGTAATAAAATGGCAGCCGATGCAACTGTTGAAGCACATAAGAAAATAACCTTGGCTTTGTAAACAATAGTTTCTTTAGTTTCTGCATCAATAACTTTAACACCCGTAGCTTTTTTAGTTTTATCATCATAAATAACTTCGTGTACAATTGAGTTTGGTCTTAAAGTCATATTACCTGTAGCTTCTGCAGTTGGTAATGTTGATGAGTTACTACTAAAATAAGCGCCAAAAGGACATCCTCGCATACATCTATTTCTATATTGACATGTGCTTCTACCTAAACCTGGTTTTGTGCCTTCTGTTATATGCGCAGTTCTTCCTATGGTTAAAAGTCTACCATCATCAAAATTTTCAGCAATTTTTGCTTTTAAATCTTCCTCAACGCAATTAAGATTCATTGGTTTTAATAGCTTCTGGTCTGGAAGCTGTTTTAAGCCTAAGTTTTCACCACTTACTCCAATAAATTCTTCAACCTTGTCATACCATGGAGCAATATCTTTGTAGCGAACAGGCCAATCTACTGCTATACCTTCTTTTTTGTTAGCTTCAAAATCAATATCACTCAATCTATAACTTTGTCTACCCCACATTAATGAGCGCCCACCAACGTGATAACCTCTAATCCAATCAAAACGTCTGTCTTCATTATAAGGGTGTTTTATATCGTCTACAAAAAAATGTTTACGAGATTCTTGAGTTACAAATCCGGTTCTATTTTGTTTGTACATGCGTTCTTTAGTTTCTCTACTAGGATCTTCTCCGTTAGGAAAATCCCATGGATCCATATTAGCTGTAGGGTAATCTTCAACATGTTTTACCATTCTACCTCGTTCAAGAACTAAGGTTTTTAAACCGTTTTCACAAAGTTCTTTTGCAGCCCAACCACCCGAAATACCAGTTCCAACAACTATGGCATCGTATTGTTCTTCAGAAACTCTAAAATTAATATTGCTCATTTATGTTTAAAATTTTATTAATTTAATAATTTTTGGTGTATATAATTATAGATTTCTTGCCAAATTAAGTAATTTGCATATTAATAATGTTTAATTTTTTTCAGTGAAGATAAATGTACAAAAGAATAACACCCTTTGAAGCAGATGGAATTGTTTATCAAGCAGACACTTGCTTGCCTTTAATTGATGCTGTAAAAAGAAAAAAACTGAAATTTAAAGCACTTGCTAGATATACATATCCAGGAGATCGTTTAACAGATGATACAATTGGTTTGAATAGTGTTGGGTATTGGGATGCAAATGAGCCGCAAGATTGGGGTTTAGATTGGCATAGAAATGAAGGTATTGAAATTCATTTTTTAGAATCAGGAACTATGCCTTACGCGCAACAGAATGATGAAATGGAGCTCTTGCCTAACTACCTAACCATAACTAGACCATGGGAAGCGCATAAAGTAGGTAACCCTTCTATTGGTATGGGGAAGTTTTATTGGGTTATTTTAGACTTAGATGTTAGAAGACCACACCAGAATTGGGTTTGGCCAGATTGGATTATGCTTGCACCCGCAGATTTGGAAAAACTTACCATAATATTAAGGCATAATGAGAAAATTTTATGGAAAGCCGATAAGCGAATACGAGACTGTTTTCAAAGAATAGGTAAAGCTGTTGATACAGATGTTAATGGCAATAACTCTTCTAGAATAAGGCTTTTAATTAATTATTTGTTAATACTACTTTTAGATTTGTTAGTAGAGGATGAGGTAGAACTAAATGAACAACTTACAGATAGTTCTAGAAGTGTCAAGTTGTTTTTAAATGAATTGGATAATAATTTATCTGAAGCATGGACTATTGAAGACATGGCAAAATCGGCAGGCGTTGGTTTAACAAGGTTTACATATCATTGTAAACAGTTAACAAATTTAACTCCAATGCGATATTTAATGATGAAACGCCTCAAAATGTCTAAAGATATTTTGGCTGGAGATGAGAAAATAAGTATTGCAGAAGTGGCCTTTACTTGTGGTTTTTCAACTAGTCAATATTTTTCAACTGTTTTTAAAAAACATGAGAAATGTACACCAATAGAGTATAGGCAAAAACACACTTTATTGGTTTAAAAAGACGTATTTAATCTTGTTTAAATTCTTTCACTGAATAATTATAAACAATATTGATTATTCAATTCTTTAAATTTCAAATTAAATTATCAAACTAACTAAAATTATAATTAGATGAAACCAATTATTAATTCACAAAAAATAATGTTTGCCTTTTTATCATTATCGCTCATTTTTTTTGTGGCCTGTGGAAATAGTAAAAAAGAAAAAACTGAAGAGAAACAAGTTGTTGTTGAAGGCCAAAAAGCACCATTTTTTAAACTATCAATAGCACAATGGTCTTTGCATAAATTTGTAAGAGAAGAAAATGGAAGTCCGTTTTTATTTGCCTCACAAGCTAAAGAAATGGGTTTTGAGGGTGTGGAATATGTAAACCAGTTGTATAATGATGAAATCGAAAAATTAGGATTTGATACTGTAATAGATTCTTTAAAAAAGGTTAGTGATTCTCAAGGCATTAGAAACGTACTTATTATGATAGATCATGAAGGTGATTTAGCAGATCCAGACGAGGAAAAAAGAAATCTTGCTGTAGAAAATCATAAAAAATGGGTTGATGCAGCACAAAAATTAGGTTGCCACTCTATTAGAGTAAATACATTTGGTACGAACGATCCTGAAGTATGGAAAGAATCTGTTGTTGATGGATTGAGAAAATTATCAGAATATGCTGCAACCAAAAACATTAATGTTTTATGTGAGAATCACGGTTGGTTATCATCTGATGCTGATGCTTTAATGCAGGCTATTGCAGATGTTAATATGGATAACTGTGGAACATTGCCAGATTTTGGAAACTGGTGTGTTAAGCGTAAAGACGGAGAGCAATGGGGCGAATGTGAAGAAGAGTATCCAGATAAATATAAAGGTATTGAAATGATGCTTGCCAAGGCAGATGCTGTTAGCGCAAAGTCTTATGATTTTGATGAAAACGGAAATGAAACTACACTAGATTATACAAGAATTTTAAAATTAGTTAAAGACGCAGGGTATACTGGGTATATTGGTGTAGAATATGAAGGGGATAAGTTGTCAGAAAAAGAAGGAATACTAGCTACAAAAGCACTTTTGTTAAAAGCAGAAAAGGAATTGAAATAATTATAACCAACCAACTAACTATGAAAAAATCAACTCAATTTCAATTGTCTTTTATGATGTTTCTGGAATTCTTCATTTGGGGAGGATGGTTTGTTACTTTAGGTTCCTTTTTAGGAAACAACTTAAGTGCTACAGGAGCAGAAACTGGAATGGCATATTCTACACAATCTTGGGGAGCTATTATAGCACCTTTTATTATTGGTTTAATTGCAGATAGGTTTTTTAATGCTGAAAAAATTCTGGGAATCTTACATTTAATAGGTGCATTTTTAATGTATCAAATGTCTCAATCTACCGAATTTGGAGCGTTTTACCCATATGTATTAGGTTACATGATTGCTTATATGCCAACATTAGCTTTAGTAAATTCGGTATCATTCAATCAAATGAATGACCCCGCAAAACAATTTCCATTGGTACGTGTTTGGGGAACAATTGGTTGGATTGTAGCTGGTTTATTAATTAGTTTTGCATTTAAATGGGATTCTATTGAAAACATAGGTCAAGGTATGTTATCTAACACCTTTACAATGGTTGCAATAGCTTCTGCTATATTGGGTGTTTTTAGTTTTACATTGCCAAAAACACCTCCAAAAGTTTCAAAAGATGAAAAAGTAACTATTAGTGATATTTTAGGTTTGGATGCTTTAAAGCTTTTAAAAGACAGAAACTTTTTAGTGTTTTTTGTATCCTCAGTTTTAATATGCATCCCACTTGCTTTTTACTACCAAAACATAAGTCCGTTTTTAACAGAATATAAAGTTGAAAATTCTACGGCATGGGCGTCTTTAGGCCAGATTTCCGAAGTAGGTTTTATGCTGTTATTACCATTCTTTTTTAAGAAATATGGTTTCAAAAAAACTATCATATTTGGTATGTTAGCATGGGCAATTCGCTATGCATTGTTCGCTTTTGGTAATGCAGGAGATTTATTTTTTATGCTGGTAATAGGAATTGCATTACATGGTATTTGTTATGATTTCTTCTTTGTTTCAGGACAAATTTATACCGATTCTAAAGCAGGTGATAAAGTAAAAAGTGCAGCACAAGGCTTAATTACATTAGCAACTTATGGTGTTGGTATGTTAGTTGGTTTCTGGGTGGCAGGACAAATAGTAGATAAAAATGTATTGGCAGATGGCGCTCATAGTTGGTTAGATATATGGGAGTTTCCAGCATTATTTGCTTTAGGTGTACTTGTGTTTTTTGCCATAGTATTTAAAAACGAAAAAGTAGAATATAAAGACGCATAATTATAAATGAGTAATAAAATTAGATTAGGAATTTTAGGAGGTGGAGGTGATTCGCTTATTGGGGTGTTGCATCGAATAGCTTCGTCAATGTACGATAAATACCAAATTGTAGGTGGTGTTTTTAATCCTGTTTGGGAAGAAAATATAGGCTTTGCAGAAAAAATAGATTTACCAACAAACAGAATTTATAAAGATTTTGACACACTGGTTGAAGAAGAATTAAAGTTGCCTGTTGAAGAAAGGATGCAAATCATATCGGTGCTTACGCCAAATTTTCTTCATTTTCCAATGGCAAAAAAACTATTGGAAAACGGGTTTAATGTTATTTGTGAAAAACCTATGACAACCACTTACGAAGAAGCTAAAATTTTACATGCTACTTTAAAAAAATCTAAAACCATTTTTGCAATTACCTACACCTACACAGGTTATCCTATGGTGCGTCAAATGCGAGAAATGATTTTAAATGGTGAGTTGGGGAATATTCAAAGAATAGATGCGCAATATTACCAAGGTTGGATAAATCCTATTATTCATAATAAAGAAGAAAGAAAAAATACATGGAGACTCGATCCTGAAAAAGGCGGTATTAGTTGCTGTATTGGTGATATTGGAACACATGCTTTTGATATGCTCGAATATGTTTCAGGATTAAGAATAGAATCGATTTTGGCAGACTTAAATTATCTGTATTCTGATAATAACATGGATGTAGATGGAACTGTTTTACTACGTTGTAGTAACAAAGCTAAAGGTGTTATTTGCACAAGCCAGATTGCATCTGGTGAAGAAAATAGTTTTATAGTAAAAGTTTACGGTGATAAAGCAGGTTTAAAATGGGAGCAGGAAAATCCTAATTTTCTTTATATGGTTGAAGATGGTAAACCGCTTCGAGTTTTAAAACCAGGACATTCTTATAATTCCGAATTGTGTTTAGATGGCTCAAAACTTCCTCCTGGGCATCCAGAAGGTATTTTTGATTCTATGGGCAATATTTATAATGGAATAGCCAAGGCTATAAATAATGAACCTTACAATCATGGTGAATTCCCAACCATTATTGATGGAGTAAGGGGTATGAATTTTATTGAAAAAGTAGTAGAATCTCACCAAAAAGGAAATGTTTGGGTAAATATTGAAAATGTAGAATAATGCAAACTATAAAAGGACCAGCTATATTTTTAGCACAGTTTATGGATGAAAAGGAGCCATTTAATTCACTTGATGGATTATGCAAATGGGCTTCAGATTTAGGGTATAAAGGCGTTCAAATTCCAACATTAGATAAATCTATTATCGATTTAGATATTGCAGCAGAAAGTCAAACGTATTGTGATGATTTTAAAGAAAAAATAAACAGTTATGGTCTTGAAATCACAGAGCTTTCAACACACATTCAAGGGCAATTGGTAGCGGTACATCCTGCACATGATATTATGTTTGATGTATTTGCACCAAAAGAATTGCAAGGGAAACCAAAAGAACGTACTGCTTGGGCAATAGATCAAATGCATAAAGCAGCAAAAACCAGTAATAGGCTTGGTTTAAAAGCACACGCCACATTTTCAGGGTCGTTACTTTGGCCTGCTGTTCATCCATGGCCTCAACAACCAAAAGGCTTAATAGAGCTAGGTTTTAAAGAATTGGCAGATCGTTGGAAACCTATTTTAAACACATTTGAAGATAATGGAGTAGCTGTTTGTTATGAAGTGCATCCGGTTGAAGATATTCACGATGGTGATACTTTCGAGCGTTTTCTGGAAGCTACAGGAAACCATAAAGCAGTAAATATTCTTTATGATCCTTCACATTTTGTATTACAGCAATTAGACTATATAAAATATATAGACCATTATCATGAGTTCATAAAAGCCTTTCATGTAAAAGATTCAGAATTCAATCCAACAGGAAAAAAAGGAACGTTTGGTGGTTATAACGATTGGAAAGATAGAGCAGGTCGTTACCGTTCACCAGGAGATGGACAAGTTGATTTCAAAAAAGTTTTCTCAAAATTAACTGAATATGGTTGCGATGTTTGGGCAGTGTTAGAATGGGAATGTGTTATTAAAAGTCCAGAGCAAGGTGCCAAAGAAGGCGTAAATTTTATTCAAAAGCATATCATAGAAGTTACAAATAAACGCTTTGATGATTTTGCAGGTGGGGAATCTGATGAAAATCAACTAAAACAAATATTAGGATTATAAACCAATTAATTATTTAAAATGAAGAAATTAATTTTACTGGTAGTTTTTACTGCAGCATTTATAGCTTGTAAAGACAAAACAAAACAATCAGCAGAAACCGAAGTTGAAGCACAAGCTGAGGTTAAATCTCATGATGATTGGGTGTATCTTTTTGATGGGACCTCATATGATAAATGGCGAGGCTATTTAACAGATGAAATGTATCCGGAATGGACTATTGAAGATGGAGCAATGGTGTTTACGCCAAGTGAAGAAGGCGGAAAAAATATTATAACAAAAGATACTTTTACCAATTTTGAATTATCATTAGAATGGAAAATTTCTGAAGGTGGTAATAGTGGCATTTTTTGGAGTGTTTATGAAGATCCAGAATTAAATGAAGCGTATCAATCGGGGCCAGAAATTCAGGTATTAGATAATGAACGCCATCCTGATGCTTTTGCGAACCCTAAATTTCACCAAGCAGGAGCTTTATATGATTTGGTTCAGCCAGAACATGATGTTTGCAAACCAGCGGGAGAGTGGAATTTATGTGTTGTTAAAATTAATCACAAAACAAATCAAGGCTCAATAACCTTGAACGGAACAAAAATTGTAAGTTTTCCTGTTCATGGTAAAGAGTGGGATGCTATGGTTGAAAACTCTAAATTTAAAGGATGGAAAGATTTTGGCAAACACCATACAGGGCATATAGGTTTACAAGACCATGGAGATAAAGTGTGGTTTAAAGATATCAAGATTAGAGCTTTATAAAACTTTTTTATTTTAGTAAGTAAAGACAAAATGGAGTTCATAAAATTGAACTCCATTTTTTATATAACAAATAGTTTGATTAAAAAGCGCAATATTTTTAACAAACATCATGTTTTTGTTAAATATTTATAATTTTTTAAAAAAACTATTAAGGTTTTATTAGTTGTATTAAATAAAATTATAGTTTTACCATATGAAAAATTTAAAAAATAAAATACGTTGTACTATACCCGGTTTGCCCGTGCGCAGTCGCCGCCGCTTCTAATACTCCAAATTAGCCAAACTTTAGTATCGTAATTTTAATTTTTTCAAATTGTCCAGAATTTTTATCATAGTATTTCAAAATAAAGTTAATTCAAAAATTAACAATCATTCTATGCGCCGTATTTTTCCTCGTCGCCCGTAAGGGTGTATATCTGTTTATTGAACTAGGTGAGTCCAGTTCAGCTATCAAAAAAAAACATAATTATTATTCAACACAAATTAGGAAATGAAGGTTTTAATAGCCGATAAATCACATATTAAATACGCAGAAATCATTTGCGAAACCATTGCAGAATCTGCAGCTGTTCGAGGTACAGGTATTGCTAGACGTACTCCAGAATATATTTCAACAAAAATGGAAAACGGTAATGCTGTTATCGCTTTAGATGGAGATAAGTTTGCTGGGTTTTGCTATATAGAAAAATGGGGACATGGTAAGTTTGTTGCCAATTCAGGTTTAATTGTACATCCGGATTATCGCGGAGAAGGACTTGCTAAACAAATTAAACATAAAATTTTTGAACATTCCAGAAACAAGTTTCCGGATGCCAAAATTTTTAGTATCACTACAGGTTTAGCTGTAATGAAAATGAATAGCGATTTAGGTTATAAACCAGTTACTTTTTCTGAATTAACCGATGATCAAACATTTTGGGATGGCTGTCAAACTTGTAAAAATTATGATGTTTTAACGCGAACCAATCGAAAAATGTGTTTGTGTACAGGAATGTTATACGATCCTGCAAAAGAGAATAAAAAAATACATAATCACGATTACGATAAAAAGGTTTGGACTAGATTGAAAAATATTAAGCAAACCATGTTTCTTAAAAAAGACAAAAAACAATAAAATGAAAAAATTAGTAATAGCTTATAGTGGCGGATTAGATACATCATATTGTGCTGTAAGCTTATCAAAAGAATATGAAGTACATGCTGTAAGTGTAAATACAGGTGGTTTTACCAAAGGTGAAATTGAAAAAATTGAAGCCAATGCATATAAAATGGGTGTTACTACCTATAAGAATATTGATGCAGTAGCAACATTTTACCAAAAAGTTGTGAAGTATCTAATTTTTGGTAATGTTTTAAAAAATAACACTTATCCATTATCTGTAAGTGCAGAGCGTATTATTCAAGCTATTGAAATTGTTGAATACGCTAAAAGTATTGATGCAGAATATATTGCTCACGGAAGTACTGGTGCAGGAAACGATCAAGTGCGTTTCGATATGATTTTTCAAACTTTAGCACCCAATATTAAAATCATCACACCAATAAGAGATGAAAAATTAACCAGACAAGAAGAGATCGATTATCTTAAAAAAAATGGTATCGATATGTCTTGGGAAAAAGCGAAATACTCTGTTAATAAAGGGCTTTGGGGAACTAGTGTTGGAGGAGCAGAAACCTTAACTTCAGAAAAGCCATTGCCTGATAGTGCTTATCCATCGCAATTAAAACATGCTGAAGAAGAGAAAGTAAAATTAACTTTTAATAAAGGTGAATTAGTTGCAGTTAATGGTGTTGAAAATGACCCTGAAATCAATATTGAAACCTTAAACAATTTAGCGTCTGCTTATGCTATTGGTAGAGATATTCATGTAGGCGATACTATTGTAGGTATTAAAGGGCGTGTTGGTTTTGAGGCAGCGGCAGCGTTAATTACTATAAAAGCTCACCATTTATTAGACAAGCATACGCTAACAAAATGGCAATTACAACATAAAGAATATATAGCAAGCTTTTATGGTATGCATTTACATGAAGGTCAGTATTTAGACCCAGTAATGAGAGATATGGAAGCCTTTTTGCAAAGTAGTCAAGGCAAAGTTTCTGGAGATGTAACGGTTACTCTTAAACCTTATCATTTTTCTTTAGATGGAATTTCTTCTAAACACGATTTAATGAATGCCAAGTTTGGAAGTTACGGTGAAGAAAATAAAGGGTGGACAGCCGACGAGGCTAAAGGATTTATTAAAATCCTTGGTAATCAAAACAAAATTTATCAACAAGTAAATTCAGAGTCATGATACAAGTAGGAATCATTGGAGGTGCTGGCTATACTGCAGGCGAATTAATTAGACTATTAATTAATCACCCTAAAACAAAGATAAATTTTGTTTATAGCACATCTAATGCAGGCAATAAAATTAGTAAAGTACATCAGGATTTAGTTGGAAGTTTAGATTTGGAGTTTACAGATACTGTAAACCCAGATATTGATGTTTTGTTTTTGTGTTTAGGTCATGGGAATTCAGTGAAGTTTTTATCTGCAAATACATTTTCAGCAAACACAAAAATTATTGACTTAGGAAATGATTTTAGACTTGAAAAAGACAAAACTTTTAAAGGAAAAACATTTGTTTACGGTCTACCTGAATTACAAAAAGAAGACATTGAAAAAGCGAATTATATTGCAAATCCAGGCTGTTTTGCAACAGCAATTCAATTGGCTTTATTACCATTGGCAGAAAAAGGTCTTTTAAATAATGATGTACATATTAATGCTGTAACCGGTGCAACAGGTGCAGGAACGTCACTTTCTGCAACAACGCATTATACCTGGAGAGATAACAATTTTTCGTATTACAAACCTTTTACACATCAGCATTTAGGAGAAATTAATCAATCGGTTAAGCAATTACAAGATGGTTTTTCTTCAGATATTAATTTTATGCCTAATCGAGGAAATTTTTCAAGAGGCATTTTTGCAACGCTTTACACCGTTTTTGAAGGCGACATTGAAGAAGCTAAAACCATATTCAAAGAATTTTATAAAGACGCCAAATTCACTTTTGTTTCAGATGAAGAATTGCATTTAAAACAAGTAGTGAACACGAATAAGTGTTTAATTCATTTGCATAAGCATAACAACAAATTATTGGTGACCAGTATTATCGATAATTTATTAAAAGGCGCATCAGGTCAAGCTATTCAAAACATGAATTTAATGTTTGGATTAAATGAAACTGAAGGATTGAATTTAAAAGCAACTTATTTTTAAAAAACAGAAACTATGAAAATAGCTATTATAGGAACAGGAAATTTAGGAAGCTCAATTGCAAAAGGACTTATCAGTCATAAATCCTTTACTTCATTATATCTAAGTGATAAAAACACTACGGCTGTTAAAGCATTTTACGATGAAGATTATGTTACAGTAACTAACGATAATGTTTTAGCTGTAAAAAATTCTGACATGGTCATTTTTGCATTACAACCTAAACACATTGATAAAGTTTTAGAAAGTGTTGCATCAAAAATAACTAAGAAACATGTTGTGATTTCGGTAGCTGCTGGTGTTGATATTTCCAGAATTGAAAATATTTTAGGAAGTGATAAAAACATAATTCGTGTCATGCCAAATACAGCGATTTCTATAGGAAAATCTATGACCTGTATTGCAGCAAACGAAACAGCTCAAGATAAAGTGGAGTTGGCTCAAAAAATATTTAATCAGTTAGGAACAACAATGGTGATTTCTGAAGATTTAGTTCAAGCAGCAACCGTTATTTGCGCTAGTGGAATTGCGTTTTGGATGCGTTTAGTTCGTGCAACTACACAAGGCGCTATTCAATTAGGCTTTGAAGCAGAACAAGCGCATGAGTTAGCAACACAAACCTGTTATGGTGCAGCGAGTTTGCTAATAGAATCGGGTAGACATCCAGAACAGGAAATAGATCGAGTAACAACACCAAGTGGATGCACGATAGAAGGTTTAAACGCTATGGAACATCAAGGATTAAGTTCAGCATTAATACAAGGTATTGTAGCGTCTTTTGAAAAAATCAATCAAATTAAAGAGAATTAAAAATGCCATTATTTGACGTTTATCCATTATATAATGTAACACCAGTTTCGGGTAAAGATATTCATATTTACGATGAAAATGGTACAGAGTATTTAGATCTTTATGGTGGTCATGCCGTTATTTCAATTGGGCATGCACATCCTAACTATGTAAATGCTATTACGAATCAAGTTTCAAAATTAGGATTCTATTCAAATGCAGTTCAAAATCCGTTACAAGTTGAATTAGCTGATAAAATTGAAGCACTTTCAGGGTGTAAAGATTACGAATTGTTTTTATGTAATTCTGGTGCAGAAGCTAACGAAAATGCTTTAAAATTAGCATCTTTTAAAACAGGAAAAGAACGTGTTGTTGCTTTTAAAAATGGGTTTCATGGGCGTACTTCAGCTGCTGTTGCAGCAACCGATAATAAAAATATTATTGCTCCAATTAATGCACAACAAAAAGTAACAATACTTGAGTTAAATGATATTTTAGGTGTAAAAGCAGAACTTGAAAAAGGCGATGTTTGTGCGGTAATTGTAGAGTTTATTCAAGGTGTTGGTGGTTTAGACCAAGCCACCGCAGATTTTTTTGAACAAGTATTTGCACTTTGTAAAGCCAATAATACCATGTTTATTGCCGATGAGGTACAATCAGGTTATGGACGTTCAGGTAAATTTTTCGCATTTCAGCATTATAATGTAACACCCGATATTATTTCCATAGCGAAAGGTATGGGTAATGGTTTTCCTATTGGAGGAATTTTAATTCATCCTGATATTGAAGCTAAACACGGAATGCTAGGAACTACTTTTGGAGGTAATCACTTAGCATGTGCAGCAGGTTTGGCTGTTTTAAATACTATTGAAGAAGAAGCTTTAATGGAAAATGTTAATGCTATGTCGGAATATTTTATGTCGATTGCGAAAACGATTCCGCAGATAAAAAATATAAAAGGAAGAGGCTTAATGTTGGGGTTAGAATTCGATTTTGAAGTTGGAGACCTAAGAAAAAAACTTATTTATAACCATCATATTTTTACTGGTGGCGCATCAAATAAAAAACTGTTAAGAATTTTACCGCCATTAACGATTAAAAAAGAACATATTAATCAGTTTTTTGAAGCTCTAAAAAAGGAATTATAAAATGAATACTTTATTATCCATAGAAAAAAGAAATGCAGTATTGCTAGAAATGGCTGTGCTTTTAGAGCAGGAAAGTGAAGCTATTATTAAAATTAATAAAGCTGATTTAGAAGCTTATAATGGTGATGATATTTCTATGTTTGATCGCTTAAAAGTTGACGATTCAAAAGTTAACGAGATGATAAAATCGGTAACACATTTAGCATCTCAAGACGATCCGGTTGGTGTAGAACGTTTTAGTTTTAAGCATGAAAATGGGATGCAGGTTTATAATAAAACAGCATCGTTTGGTACGGTTTTAATTATTTACGAATCGCGTCCAGATGTAACCGTTGAAGCAGCTGGAATTGCATTTAAATCGGGTAATAAAATTTTACTTAAAGGAGGAAAAGAATCATTAAAATCAAATCTAAAAATAGTTGAATTATGGCATCAGGCTTTAAAGAAACATGAAACCTTAACAGATTGGGTTGAATATTTACAATTCAACAGAATCGAAACACAGGCTTTTTTAGAAAACCCAACTCAAAAAGTTGATTTAATTGTCCCACGTGGCGGTGAACGATTAATCGCTTTTGTGAAGCAGCATGCTACTTGCCCTGTAATAGTTAGCGGACGTGGTAACAACTTTGTGTATGTTGAAAAGGAAGCCGATTTAGGTATTGCTTTACATGTTATCATGAATGGTAAGTCGAAAATTTCTGCGTGTAATGCAGTTGATAAGGTTTTAATTGACGAAAATCTTGCTGATAAAAACGAGTTTATTCAAACATTAATTTCAAAATTAAAAGATTCTAAAATAGAAGTTTTAGGAGATAATGCTATTTCAAAAGCTTATGATTTAGAACAAATTCCATCAGATGATATTTGGTATGAAGAGTTTTTAGATTATAAAATTGTAATCGGTGAAATTGCTTCAAATCAAGAAGCAATCAAAATGATAAACAAATATTCTGGTGGACATTCTTCATCTATAATTACATCAAACAATGATGAAGCAAAATTGTTTATGGAAAATGTTGATACTGCAGCAGTTTATCATAATACTTCAACCAGATTTACAGATGGTGGACAATTAGGCTTAGGTGGCGAGTTAGCAATTAGTACAGATAAATTACACCAACGTGGTCCCATAGGTTTACAGCATTTGGTAACTAATAAATGGTACGTTCACGGTAACGGACAAATACGTTAAAATGAAGCAGAAGAAACGCATATTACTTAAGATAGGCTCTAACACACTTACCAAAGAAACCGATAATATTTCAAGAGGTAAAATTGAAGATATAGCAAACCAAATTGCAAAACTTCAGGATACTTGTGAGTTTATTATTGTGAGTTCTGGTGCAATTGCTGTGGCTAAACAGTTTGTAAAATTAGAAAGTAAAGGTAAAGCTATAAATGTAAAACAAGCCTTGGCATCTATTGGTCAGCCTCATTTAATTCGTATTTATCAGGAGATTTTTAGGGAGTATGGTTTGCTAACTTCACAGTGTTTGTTGTCATACTCAGATTTTGAAAAAGAAGAAAGTAAAACAAACATTTCAGATACTATAAATGTTTTAGTAAACAACAATTACATACCAATTATAAATGAAAATGATACTGTTGCAACCGATGAAATTAAGTTTGGTGATAATGATAAATTAGGTGCATTAACCGCATCACTTTTAAATGTTGATCTATTTATTATCGCAACTAATACCAATGGTATTTATACTAAAGATTCTATTGAAAGTAAAACACCAAAAACTATAGAGGAAGTAATAGATTTTAATGAATTAGAGAAGCAGGTTGTTAATTCAAAATCGTCTCACGGTAGCGGTGGTATGTTGTCTAAAATTGAAGCCGCTTCAGTAACAAGAAAAGCAAATATAGAAACATGGATTGTAAACGGGATAGAAGATAATTTTATTATAAATGCCTTTGAAAATAAAGTGCCGTTTACCAAAGTAAAATAATATTAAAATGAAGAATTATACCTCCATACACGATATAGATAATATCAATTCTTGGATTGAGGAAGCTAAACAGTTAAAGGAAAATCCGTTTAAGTTTAAAGCATTAGGGAAGAACAAAACTTTAGGACTACTGTTTTTTAATTCCAGTTTACGTACACGATTAAGTACACAAAAAGCCGCTTTAAATTTAGGAATGGATCCCATTGTGATGAATGTTTCTGGTGATGCATGGGGAATAGAATTTGGAGATGGCACCATCATGGATGGCAACACTGCAGAACATATAAAAGAAGCTGCAGCAGTGGTTTCTCAATATTGCGATATAATTGCAGTTAGGGCTTTCCCAACATTAACGGATAAAGAAAAAGATGAAAGTGAGCAGGTTTTAAATGCTTTTAAAAAATATGCTTCAGTGCCAATCGTGAATATGGAAAGTGCTACAGGTCACCCACTACAAGGTTTAACTGATGCGATTACTATTTCAGAACATTCAAAAAAAGTAAAACCCAAAGTAGTTTTAAGTTGGGCGCCTCATGTAAAAGCATTACCGCATGCAGTAGCCAATAGTTTTATTCAGGCTATGCAGAAAATGGATGTAGAATTTGTTATTACTAATCCAGAAGGTTACGATTTAAACCCAGAAATCACAGCTAACACACCAATTCTTCATAATCAAGAAGAAGCTTTTAAAGATGCAGATTTTGTGTATACCAAAAACTGGAGTTCATACCAAGATTACGGAAAAGTGTTGAATACAGATCCAAATTGGATGATAACAAAGCAAAAATTGAATGATGCTAAATTCATGCATTGTTTACCAGTCCGTAGAAATGTGGTTGTAGAAGATGCAGTTTTAGATAGTGATAGTTCTTTAGTAATAGAACAAGCAAATAATAGAACTTATGCGGCGCAATTGGTTCTTAAAAAAATATTAGAAAATCTTTAGAATGGAGGAATTAAAAGTTATTAAAGTAGGCGGAAACATTATAGATGATGATTTAGCTTTAGAGAAGTTTTTATCACAATTTTCATCAATTAATGGTCCTAAGGTTTTAGTGCATGGTGGTGGTAAATTAGCTACCAAATTAGCTAAAGATATGAATGTGCCAGTTTATATGATAGATGGTAGACGTATTACGGATGCTAATACTTTAGATATTATTACCATGGTTTATGCTGGAAAAATCAACAAGAATATTGTAGCAAAATTACAAGCAAATCAATGTAATGCTATTGGTTTTACTGGCGCAGATGGAAATACAATTTTATCTGTAAAACGACCAGTTAAAAAGATAGATTATGGTTTTGTAGGTGATGTTAAAAAAGTAAATACAGCTGCAATAAATGCGTTATTAGACAATGATATTACTCCTGTTTTTTGTGCAATAACACATGACAGTAATGGACAACTTTTAAATACCAATGCAGATACTATAGCATCAGAATTAGCGATTGGTTTGTCTAAACATTATAAAACCGAGTTGATTTATTGTTTCGAAAAAGATGGCGTTTTATTATCTGTTACTGATGATAATTCGGTAATCGATTTTATGGACACAGGAACTTACGAAACTTTAAAAATAAAAGGAACATTTGTTGATGGCATGTTACCCAAATTAGATAACTGTTACCATGCTTTATACGAAGGCGTTTCAAAAGTTATTATAGGAAATCCAACGGTTATTAGTAATAGAAATCAAAAATTCACAACCCTGTATTTATGATTCAGCAACTAACAAATGAAGCTATTGAGTTACTTAAAAAACTCATTGAAACACAATCTTTTTCATCAGAAGAAGATGAAACAGCGGTGCTTATTGAAACGTGGTTTAAGAATTATAATATTGAATACAAACGAACTAAAAATAACGTTTGGGCAACCAACAAGTATTTTGATAATAACAAACCAACGCTTCTATTAAATTCGCATCACGATACTGTAAAGCCAAATTCGGCATATACAAAAGATCCGTTTAAAGCTATTGTAGAAGATGGAAAATTATATGGCTTAGGAAGCAACGATGCTGGTGGGTGTTTGGTATCTTTAATAGCTACTTTTACTTATTTCTACAATCAAAAAGATTTAAAATATAATTTGGTTATTGTAGCTTCTGCGGAAGAAGAAAGCAGCGGACCAGATGGATTAAACAGTATGCTTGCGGTGATTCCAAAAGTAGATGTCGCAATTGTTGGCGAACCCACTTTGATGAATCTGGCAGTTGCCGAAAAAGGCTTAGTAGTTTTTGATGCAGAGGTTTTAGGAACACCAAGTCATGCAGCACATCCAAACGATAATAATGCTATTTATAATACTATTGAAGTTTTAAAATGGTTTAAAGATTTTAGGTTTAAAAAGACTTCTGAAGCTTTAGGTGATGTGAAATTAACGGTTACTCAAATTAACGCAGGAAAGCAACATAATGCTGTTCCTGCAGATGTAAAGCTAGTAATAGATGTTCGTGTAAACGATGCGTATTCAAATCAAGAAGTTGCAGATATTTTACAGAAAAAAGCACCTTGCGACAGCATTGTACCACGAAGCTTAAGATTAAATTCATCATCAATTCCATTAAATCATGATTTGGTTAAAGCCGGAATTGCAATGGGAAGATCAACTTATGGGTCACCAACACTGTCAGACCAAGCTGCATTATCTTGTCCGTCTTTAAAGCTAGGACCAGGAGATAGTACACGTTCACATTCGGCAGATGAATTTATTTATTTAAACGAAATAAAAGAAGGCATTGAAATTTATATTGAATTGTTAAACCGTGTAATCGTCTAAACAAATCAACGAATCAACAATTAAATAACTAGATTATGAAACTCTGGGATAAAGGCATATCAATCGATAAAAAAATAGAACAATTTACTGTAGGTAACGATAGGGAAATTGATATCCACATAGCGAAATATGATGTTCAAGCATCCAAGGCGCATGCTAAAATGCTTCAAAAAGCAGGAATTATAACTGTTGAAGAATTGGTTGAATTACTAAGAGGTTTAAAAGTTTTAGAAGACCAAATAGATAATGGAACATTTGTAATTGACGAGCAGTTTGAAGACGTGCATTCCAAAATAGAATTCGAACTCACAAAATCTTTAGGCGATGTTGGAAAAAAAATTCATACGGCACGATCAAGAAACGATCAGGTTTTAGTGGCACTTCATTTATATTATAAAGAAAACTTAAGTTTAGTTAAAGAAAAAACTAAAACGCTTTTTGAAACACTTTTAAGTTTGTCAGATACGCATAAAGACAGAGTATTACCAGGTTATACCCATTTGCAAGTGGCAATGCCATCATCATTTGGATTATGGTTTTCTGCCTATGCAGAATTAATGATAGACGATGTGTATTTACTAAATGCAGCCATTAAAACGGTAGATCAAAATCCATTGGGTTCTGCAGCTGGTTACGGAAGTTCGTTTCCTATAGATAGAGCATTTACAACCAAAGAAATGGGTTTTGAAACATTAAAATATAATGTGGTTGCTGCGCAAATGGCTAGAGGAAAAAACGAACGCACAATTTCTGCAGCTTTAGGCGGATTGTGTAATACTATGTCGCGTTTTGCCATGGATGTATGTTTATATATGAGCCAAAATTTTGGATTTATTTCCTTCCCAGATGAATTGACGACAGGTAGTAGTATTATGCCACATAAAAAGAATCCAGATGTTTTTGAATTAATTCGTGGTAAGTGTAATAAAATTCAAGCTTTACAAAGTGAAATGATTTTAATAACCAACAATTTGCCAAGTGGTTATCATAGAGATTTTCAGTTGTTAAAAGAAAATATTATAGCTGCTTTTGAGGATGTAAAAGATATTTTAGACATTTTCAATTATTCCATTCAACAAATTATTGTAAAAGATATTGATATTAATGACGATAAATACAAATATCTTTTTACAGTAGATAATATTAATACACTGGTTGAAAATGGAATGAGTTTTAGAGAAGCTTACCAAAAAATTGGCGGACAAGTGCAAGATGGAACTTATGTACCTGATACCTCAAAAAAACATACACATATTGGTAGTATTCACAATTTGTGTTTAGAAGAAATAAGACTTAAATTTCCAAAATAGAATAGCAAAATTGTTATGAAAAAATTAAATTTTTATAAGATAATATCAGTATTAAGTTTTACGTTTATTACTTTATTCCTTGGCTGCAAAGACTTAAATTCTCAAACATTTTGTATTGAAGATTCTGATCAAATTGAAGGTGTAAAAGATGGTTATCGGTATGAACTTTGGAATCAAAATGCTGAAGGAACTGCATGTATGACTATTGGGGAAGGTGCTACTTTTAGTGGAGAATGGACAAATATTTTAAATTATTTGGCACGACGAGGGTTAAGTTATGACCAGACACAAGAGCATGAGGAAATAGGTGAATTTTTTACTACATATAATTGCAATTACAAACTAAAAACAGAAGCAGGAAATTCCTATTTATCGGTTTACGGTTGGACTATTGAACCATTGGCAGAATATTATATTATTGAAGATTGGCGTAATTGGATCCCTTCTATGGCAAAAGGCTCAAAACTAAAAGGTACAATCGAGGTTAACGGAAGTGTTTATGATATTTATGAAACTATAAGGGTTAATCAGCCATCAATAGTTGGTGATACAACGTTTCCACAATATTTTAGTATTCGTAGAGATGTTAGAAATAGTGGTACAATAAACATCTCTGAACACTTCAAGAAGTGGGAATCTTTGGGTATGGAAATGGGAAAAATGCACGAAGTTTCTTTTGTTGTTGAAGGTTATAAAAGTCATGGTAGCTTTGATTTTACAGAGTTAGATGTTGTTGTTGAAAAGAAGTAATATTAGACTAAACTCATAAAAAACTAAAAAATAAAAAAGCAAGCTATTTAGCTTGCTTTTTTATTGTGGGGAGAGCAGGATTCGAACCTGCGAAGACGTAGTCAGCAGATTTACAGTCTGCCCTCGTTGGCCGCTTGAGTATCTCCCCAAAACCGTTCGCAAATATATTATTGTTTGTTAATTCTACAAACAAAAAACAAATAATTTTATAATTCGTAGCGCAATCTAAATGTTAAAAATCTAGGTTGTATAAAATACTCGGTTGCACTTACTGAAAAAGCACTGTTATTACTTTGTGATGTTGATTTAGTATTTAATAGATTTGTGGCTTTAAGTTCGTATTCAAATTTTGCGTCTTTGTCTTTTCTGTACGAAAGAGAGGCATTCCAAAAATCAAAACTATTAATTGTACCATTTTCATCACTAAAATTATTATACGAATAATCTGTTTTAAACGTTAATTTTTTCCAGATGTAGGCATCAAACTCTATAGATGGGGCTTTGGTGTAGAACTTTGTTCTAGAAGTACCTTGGTCGTTATCTGCAATCGTATAACGATAAGCAATCTCTACATTTGGTGCATCTCTAAAATTAGTTCGTAATTCAGTACGATAAGTTTGTGAGTAATTTTCGTTTACTGAACGTTGATTTTGTATAAATTGATTGAATTTAGAGTAATTAAAGTTACCATTTATAGATGCTTGAAGTTTGCCAAAACGCCTTTGAAAACGTCCTCTTGCTGAAAAATTTTCATCAGCAAAAGAAGAGTTAAATGGTGAGCTTGTACGTATTACACTTTCAAAATTGCTCAAATTTCTTATTTGATCAATACTTTTAGAATAATTTAAATTTGCAAATACATTCGTGTAATTAAACATGTTAAAACTAAAGTAAGACAGGTTTACATTGTGTGAAATGGCATTATCTAAAGCTTCATCACCAAAATAAAGTGATTTATAATTGTTTAAAACTAAGCCTCTGGCCAAATTAGTAACGTCTGTAAACTGGGTTTGCATACTATAGCGTAGCGATATGTTCTCACTCTTTTTTAGTTGGATACGCATGTCAAAATCAGGCAAAATTCTAAAGAAATCATCCTTATATGTCTCTCCAAATTGTATGTTTTTTATACTATAAGCATGTGCAGATACTCCAGGGTTAAAAGTGAAAATTCCCTTTTTAAATTGATAGTGCATTCCTAAATAGAGGTCGCTAAAATTATAATCGGTATCATTAGTAAGCATACCATCATTAAATATTGGATTGAATTCTGAACCATCATCTAGAAATTGAAAAATTTCTGAATTGAATTGTTGCTTGCTTAAAATAGTACCAAAAGTTAAATTGATATTACTTTTTTGGTTTAACACATTCCAATAATCCAATTTTGCATCTAATTGATTTGATTTTACTCGTTTATCTTGAGCAATATTGTAAACCGATTGATTTCCATCCAAACCTAATGCATCTGCTGTAGTTTGATAATTGTTTTTGTCTTCTAAAATAGCATTATAAAAAGGATCTTCATCTTGCAACAAATGTTGTGCTTCAAGAGCAAAAATATTATTTTCATCAAGTGTGTAGTAATAGTTAACATTTTGATTAATACTGTAAGGGCTAGTGTTTTCAACTTGATCAATATTTCCTAAAACAGATGAGAAAAATCCTTGGTCTTGTGACTCTTTTGAAATTCTACCTAAAATATCATAATCTAATTGGTTACTAAGGTTTGGTTTATATTTTGCACTTAATTTAAGCATGCCTAAATCGCTACGCTGCATGGTATTACTTTCTGTGTCTTCATCTGGAATACCTAAACTTTCGTCTGTGTACTGTACAGAATTATTCTCTTGCAATTCTGTTTTACTGTTAGAGAAAATAGCAAACCCACTTATGTCTAAAGTCTTTTTTGGAGAATAACTAAAATTTGCTGCTCCAAATTTTGTATTAATGTCTTTTGCTCTGTTGTTTTGAAGTGTTAGAAACCCTAAGTTATTGCTTCCTAGATTTAAGTTGGTTCCACTGCTTCTACTTGGGCTTCTAAAGCCACCTGAAAAATTAAAATAGTCACGTCTTGTAAAAGCTACCTCGCCAGTGTTATTTAAATCTCCTATAAAATTAATGCTATATTTTGGACTGTAATAGAATAGCTTGGGTTGAATTATATATAATCCATTATTATCTGATGCACCACCACCAGCAGTAATATTACCAAACCAAAAATTTTCTTTACCTTCTTTTAGTTTAATATTAATAGCAACATTGTCCTGATTATTAGTTACACCACTTAACTGACCAACTTCTGCAAAGTTTTTTAGCACTTGAACTTTATCTACAGCGTTTGAAGGAATGTTTTTTGTAGCCAGTTTAGTATCACCATCAAAAAAATCTTTACCGTCAACCATTACTTTTGAAACCACTTTGCCTTCAACTTCTATTTGCCCATCATCATTAATTTCAACACCAGGTAATTTTTCTAAAACATCTTCAAGTTTCCTTTCTGTTCCGGTTTTAAAAGAATCTGCATTATAAATTAAAGTATCTCCACTCACCGTTACAGGCATTTCATAAGTTAGTTCAATTGCATCCAATGCATTGTCATTTTGAAGGGTGAAATCTTTAACAATGTCTTCTTCTTTTGTGCTAATAGTTTCGGTAGCGGTTTTCATACCCACATAGCTTACTTGTAAGCTATAAGAAGTGTTTTTTGATAAAGAAAGTTTATAACGACCCGCTTCATTAGTAATACCATAAGATTCCAATCCTTTTGTTTCTTGATTTATAGCAATTACATTTACCAACTCTAATGGGTCGCCAATACTATCTTTTACAACGCCTTCAATTTTTATTTGTGAAAAAGATATGCTTGTTGCCAGTAATATAACCAGCATAAAAAGTTGTTTCATTTTTTGATTGTTAGTGATTAATTTTAGGCTATTACCTTAGTTGTTTCTTCGTCTTCTAAACACTTCTCTCATTTCCTGCATTTTTACAGTCATAATTTCGTTGTATTCTTCTTTGGTAACTTCCTTTCCTTTGGTTAGTGATTTTATTTCATCAGATTCGGCAGGATTTATTACAATTTTGGTACATAACATGGTAGTATTATCTGCGCTTAGTTCTAAAATTAAACCTGGTAATCCCCAATATTCTGCGGGTCCTTGACTTACTGCTACTTGTGGTGTATACCAAGCAACAATTTCAATTTCTCTTGGCGTTTCTTCCTTGTTTTTAGCTTCTTCAGTGATTGTTGTAGAATCTGTGGGTTTTTCTACTTCTTTATTTTCATTATCTCTTCCAGGTCTGTTACGTTGCCAATCGAAACCTTCAACAGGCTTAGTTGCAGTAGCTTTAAAACATAAATATTGTCCAATTTGTTTTGATTCGCTTCCCATCTTCCATGTAATAGTTTTTAATGAGTCTTTAATTAAAAATTGTTTTCCTAAAAACTCTTGTTCTTGTAAAAATTGTTTTTCTTTTATGTTTTTGTATATCGGGCCAGAACCACCACCGCCACCAAACATAAAACCTCTTCCTCTACCTCCAGCTGAAACTTCTAATTTTTCTTCCTCTTTGTAAATAGACTCTGATTGAGTAAACGTTAACGTGTATGTTTTTTCTAGAAAGCTTTTCATACGTTCCATCATTTCCTTTTTTTGTTGCTCGCTTAATTGACGATTACCAAAATTATCTAACTTTAAAGTTGTTTTGGTTTGATAGGTAGCTACACCTTTAAAGTCTTGAGCTTGGGTTAAATTATTGAAAGAAAAAAGTAATAGAATTGTAAAGCAAACAGTAGTTAAATAAGTTTTCATCTTAAAAGTCTTAATTAAATATTTAGAATTTAATAGTAAGACTATTTTTTAAGATTATAGTTTAATTTGAAACATAAAAATTAACCACCAATTCTAATCATAACTCTATTTCCATCATTATTACCTTTTCTAGATTGATATTGCTCCATCATTTCCTTAGATTTCTTATCTTGAATTTCTTCAAATTCTACTTGAGACACCTCCTTACCTTTTGTTGGTTCTTCAATAGAAACTCTTTCTTCAGGATTGATAATAATCTTAGTACAAACTAAAGTTAAATCTCCATCATTCACTTCTAAAATTAACCCTGGTAAACCATAATATTCTGCGGGACCATTGTTAATTGGTATTTGTGGTGTGTACCACAGTGTAGTTGTTCTGGGTTTAGTTACAGTTTCTATCTCACCTTCTTCTGTCAATGTTTGTGTAGTAAATTCTTCATTGAAAACAGCTTTAAAGCAAGTGTAGTCACCAATGTTTTTGGTTTCGTTAACAAGCTGCCATTCTATGTTGTTTAAGGTGTCTTTTATTAAAAATAGTTTTCCGAATATTTCAGTTTTATTGGTATACCTATTTTCCTTTATATTCTTATACATAATATCTGAACCTTGTGCAATTTGAATTCTAAATCCAGATTGTGCGGGTTGTGGAGTTTGTAATTTTTCTTCTCTTTTATAAATAGATTCGTTTTTATTAAAAGTAAGTGTATATTCCTGCTGAAATTGTTTACGCAATTGTTCTTGTATTTGCTTTTTCATTTCAGAGTTTTCATTTTTACTACTTATTTTTAAATCTACTTTTCTATGCGACTTGTAAGTGGCAATTCCTTGAAATTCTTGTGCAATAGCATTACTAATAGTTAGTAATAAAAAGAAGCACACGTAATTAATTTTCATGTGTTTTAATTTTTGTTTGTTAATGTTCGTTTTTTTGATTTCTGATATACAAATATGAAAAGTATAATAGTTTTAAATAGTTAATGAGTGTTAACGAGTGTTAAGCGATTGGTTTTATAACATTTTAACCTATATTTTTGATGTATGAATGCATCAAGATATAAATTGATATTATATGTTATAGCCTTAGTTTCTGTAAGTACTATTGGGCTTCAGTTTTTTTGGAATTACAAAAATTTCAAACAAAACAAACTACAGGTAATTAATGATATTCAATTGTGTTTAGACAACGCTGTTGATACTTATTATACCGACTTAGCAAAAGAAAATTATTTAGCTATTGTACCTAACAATAGTTCTGAAAATAAGACTGCATTTGGTGATAATCATTATTCTAAAACTGATAAAAAGGGTGTCAAACATAATATTAGCGTTGGGATAACTTCAGTAGAACTTAGTGATATTGAGCAAAATCACAAAAAAAATATCGATTCGATCTTTTTTGATATTTCTAAAGGTCTAAGTGAAGCTATTGATACTTCAAAGTTTCAAAAATTTACTCAACTTAAAGATGATGGTACTGCACTAACCATTAATAAATCTGGGTTGATAGAAAAAGCAGCTTATTTTAGAGGTAAAAAAGCCACAGATAGTTTAAAGTTAATTAACAACTTAAAAACCATTTTTATTTCTTTTCAATCAGACTCCTTAGATTATAAAAAAATCGACTCTTTATTACATTATCAGTTCAATCAAAAGAATTTTAATTTAAATTATAGTTTAAACCATCTTGAAAACGATAAAATCATTTTTAGCAAAGACTCCTTAACACTTTTCCCGCTTTCTACAACTACAAATTCAAATTACTTAAAGCCACAAGAAACTATTCAATTAGTATACAGCAATCCGTTTAAAGAAACTTTTGCAAGAAGTTTAGGCAGCATTTTTCTTTCTACCATTTTAGTTTTAGCTGTAATAAGTAGTCTTTTTTATCTTTTGAAAATTATTAAAAATCAAAAGCAATTAGCCGAAGTAAAAAACGATTTAATTAGTAATATTACACACGAGTTTAAAACACCGATTGCAACAATAGGTGTAGCTTTGGAGAGTATTAGTGGTTTTGATGTAATTGAAGACAAGGAGAAAACTAAGAAATATGTAAATATGTCTTCAACCCAGCTTTCAAAATTAAATGTAATGGTTGAAAAACTACTTGAAACAGCAACTTTGGATATTAAAAGTTTAGAATTAAACAAAGAAGATATTAATTTGTTTGAGTTACTTGATACTATGGTAAATCGTTATAAAATTCAACATCAAACCAAAACATTTACAACAAATTTTAAAGTTGAAAACTTATCAATTCAAGTTGATGCTTTTCATTTTGAAAATGCACTTAACAATATTTTGGATAATGCTATTAAGTATGGAGGTGGTAAAATTTTTATAAACTTAATTATTAAATCAAATTTTGTTGAAATACAATTTTCCGATAACGGAAACGCATTAAATAAAGACAACAAGAACCGAATTTTCGAGAAGTTTTATCGTATACCCAAAGGAAATACTCATGATGTAAAAGGGTTTGGTATTGGACTTTATTATACAAAATCCATTATTGAAAAACATGGAGGAACTATACAACTAGATTTAAAAAATAACCTAACCACTTTTAAAATCACTCTGCCTAATGGCTAATCTTACGAAAATATTATTAGCAGAAGACGAGCCTGCTTTAGGGCAAATCATAAAAGAAAGCTTGGAAACAAGAAACTTTAAGGTTTTACTTTGCGAAAATGGTGAAGTTGCCCTTAAAACCTATCAGAGAGAAACTCCAAAGTTGTTAGTTCTAGATGTTATGATGCCTAAGAAAGATGGGTTCACATTGGCTAAAGAAATTAGAGAAATAGATGATTCTATCCCTATTATTTTTTTAACTGCAAAATCGCAAACTCAAGATGTAGTTGAAGGTTTTACAATTGGCGGAAACGATTATTTAAAAAAGCCATTTAGTATGGAAGAATTAATTGTTAGAATCAATAATTTATTACATCGAACTAAAGAGCAAAAGCATTCAGAAATATTAGAAATTGGAAATTTTATATTTAATTTCCCAAAGCAAACACTTCAATTTAAAACAGAAGAAAAAGTTCAATTAACACATCGAGAAGCTCACTTATTATTTTATCTCATTAAAAATAAAAACAAAGTTTTAGATCGGTCATTAATACTAACCAAACTTTGGGGAAGTGACGATTTTTTTAATGCTAGAAGTATGGATGTATTTATTACTAAACTTAGAAAAAAACTTAAACATGACGCTAATGTTGAAATTATTAACGTTCGTGGGTTTGGGTATAAACTAATTTGTTAAAAGTGGTTTGATTTTTGTATTTTTCAAACTACAATGAGATTTACATTTCACATTCTTTTTTTGTTATCTGTTTCAATATTTGCTCAAGAGCCTATTGAAGCTAACCTTATTAAAAAAACAGTTTTTAAAGCTGATAAAATAATTGCTATTGATAATTTTGAGACTATATACTTTGTAAATAACAATGTCTTCAATAAAAAAACTTTAGATAAAACAATTACATACAATAATTTACAATTAGGGAATTTAACTTCGGCAAATGCCTTTAATCCTTTAAAAATTAATCTGTTTTATAAAGATTTTAATACGGTTATTATACTTGATAATCGTTTAGCCGAAATATTTAAAATTGATTTTAATACGCTTAACCCTTATAAAAATGCGTCGCATATTTCAACAGGACATGATAATACTTTGTGGGTTTTTAATCAAGATTTGCAAAAGCTAGAACTTTTTGATTACAAAACACAAACTACGCGCGCACAAACTGCTCCCGTACAAAGCGCTGTTTTAGATTTAAAAAGTAATTATAATTACTGTTGGTTGCTAACAGAAAAGTTTCTTTACAGGTATAATTATTTTGGAAGTTTAGTTAAGAAAATAAAGAATGAAGGATACACATCGTTGGTTGAAAGCAATGAAAATATCATCTTAAAAAAAGAAAATACATTATTTTATTTAAAAGAGAATAGTGATGAACCACGACTAATTGAAACATCAAATTTGTTGATAAATCAGTTTTTTGTAACCAATCAAACCTTGTATATTTACAACAATGAAATCTTGCAACAACTCCAATTAAAAATCAAATAAACTATGCATATTGCTATTGCCGGAAACATTGGCGCTGGAAAAACAACGCTCACTAAATTACTAGCAAAACATTATAAATGGGAAGCTCAACTAGAAGATGTTGTAGACAACCCTTATTTAGATGATTTTTACAATCAAATGGAACGTTGGAGTTTTAATTTGCAAGTTTACTTCTTAAACAGTAGATTTCGTCAAGTATTGCAAATACGCCAAAGTGGGAAAGACATTATTCAAGATAGAACCATTTACGAAGATGCTCATATTTTCGCTCCCAACTTGCATGCTATGGGACTTATGACTAACCGAGATTTTGAAAACTATAAAACACTTTTCGATTTAATGGAATCATTAGTAAAAGGGCCAGATGTTTTAATATACTTACGAAGTTCTATCCCTAATTTAGTATCTCAAATACATAAACGTGGGCGCGATTACGAAAACTCCATAAGCATTGATTATTTAAGTAGATTGAATGAACGTTACGAGGCTTGGATACATGGATATAACAAAGGAAAACTTTTAATCGTAGATGTAGATAATTTAGATTTTGTAGACAATCCTGAAGATCTAGGAAGCATCATACATACTATTGATGCAGAAATACACGGACTATTTTAATAATTATAAAATAAAACCATGCTGTTTTGCATGTTCCATAGCTTGAATACTGTTTTCAACTAATAATACTGGAGTTTCTTTGTAGTTTTCAAACAAAGATTTTACTCTAAGCATTTTCTTTTTATGTTTAACACTTCGCAAATAAATAGCCGCTATTTGTGTTGGGTAAGATTTTGCTATTTCTAAATAAATATCTGCATCATGTTCGCCACTATCACCAATTAAAATAAATTTTAGTTTAGTATAAGTGTGCAAAATGTTTAAAATTTCTTTTTGTTTTTGAGGTTTATCACTAGATTTCTTCTTAAAAATATCTTTAAAGCTTCTTAATAAAATTGGGCCTTTAGGAAAATTATGTTGTTTTAGAAAAAAATCTAAATAGCGATATAAGTTCCAAGGGCTATGGCTAACATAAAAAATAGGATTGGCATTTTCACCTGATGCGCCTCTGTGTAATTTATGATAAAATTCTGTAGCACCTTCTAATGGAATTCTACTAGCAGCACTTTTAAAAATACTGTTAATTAACACTTTCCATTTTAATGTTGAAACGACGCCTGTGTGAAGAATAGTGTCGTCAATATCACTAATAACACCAAAAGAAGTTTTAGCAGAAGGTATTAGTAACTCACCAGGAAATCGGTTTGCATTTTGAATACTTCGCTTAATGTCTACATTATCATAAGCAACTTCAAAATTCAACCAATTTTCACTATTAGTAAGTAAGCCTAAGTCATTAATTTTCTCATCTATTTTAAAGTACCCATGGTTGTCAGTTGTTGTTTTTAAGATTGTTCCGTTAGGTAGTGTAACTTTAAGAGCAGTGTTTTTTATTTCATCACTCTCAAAACGTTTCCAAGAATTTATAAATAAAGCGAATAAACCTTTTTGATCTAAATTAATACTTTCATCCTCAATAGCTCTCCCTCGAATATATAAATGGTTTGAGGTTCCATAAGTTTGAAAAGTTATTATTTGTAGCGGATCTTTTTTAAACATTAACTGTTTTAATTATGAACTAAAAATACAAAAAACCACGTTTGTTAACGTGGTTTTTTATTTTTTAAAAAATTACTGTTTAGTTATTTTATTGCTTCTTTTTCAATAACTTTTTCCACTTTTATTTTAGTGTTTTTTGCTTCACCTTTTAAAGCTTCTATATTAGCTTTAACTTCTTCTTCGGTGCCTTCAAAAGTTTTATAACTTGTTGATGTTTCACCGTTTTTTGTAGTAATGGTAGTAACTACAGCTTTAACTGAGCCATCATCATTTTTATTCATTTCTACTTTAACTTCTTTTGAAATATTATTTACCACTTCAGTATTGTTAGTAGAAACATAAGCAGTTACATTATCAGAAGACATTGCAATACTTGGAGCAATAACTAAAGCAACCACCGACATTAATTTTAATAATATATTTAATGAAGGTCCTGATGTATCTTTAAAAGGATCTCCCACAGTATCTCCTACAACAGCTGCTTTGTGAGCATCTGTTCCTTTTTTACCTTGTTCTTCAATAGTTTTTTTAGCATTATCCCAAGCACCACCAGCATTAGATTGAAAGATTGCCATAAGCACTCCACAAGTGGTAACACCAGCTAAAAGCCCTCCTAACATTTCAGCACCTCCTATAAAACCAACTGCTACAGGAACAGCAATAGCTAATAAGCCAGGTAAAACCATTTCTTTAATAGATGCTTTTGTTGAAATGGCAACACATTTATCATACTCTGCAACTCCATCTGCAGCATCAAATATTTTTCTATCAGCTTCTGACGCTTTACTCATATCAGAATCGTATTTACGCATCACTTCTAATGCAGCTTTAAGTTGTGGGATGTCTCTAAACTGACGACGTACTTCCTCAATCATAGCCATAGCTGCACGACCTACAGCATTCATTGATAAGGCTGAAAAAACAAATGGCAACATACCACCAACTAATAATCCAGCCATAATATCTGGTTGTGAAACATCAATTGCTGTAACACCAGCGGTTTTCATAAAGGCAGCAAATAATGCTAATGCTGTTAATGCTGCAGAAGCAATAGCGAAACCTTTACCAATTGCAGCAGTTGTATTACCAACGGCATCTAATTTATCTGTACGCTCTCTAACTTCGCTTGGTAATTCTGCCATTTCTGCAATACCACCTGCGTTATCTGAAATTGGTCCATAAGCATCAACAGCCAATTGGATTCCAGTATTTGCTAACATACCAACTGCAGCAATTGCAATACCGTATAAGCCAGCAAAATGATGAGACACTAAAATAGCAGCTGCTATTAGAAGAATAGGAATCATAGTAGACATCATACCTATACCTAAACCAGCAATAATATTTGTGGCAGCACCAGTTTCAGACTGTCTTACTATAGAATTAACAGGACCTTTTCCTGTGCCTGTATAATATTCGGTTATTTTACCAACAGCTAAACCAGCAACTAAACCAGCAATAGTTGCCCAAAATACACCCATAGCACCAAAAGGTAAACCTTCAACAGATTCAGGAATTAAAGCATTTATGATAAAATATGATGCAACTACCATTAATCCTGCTGAACCAAACTCACCAATATTTAAAGCTGTTTGTGGATTTCCACCATCTTTAACTCTTACAAAGAATGTTCCTATAATAGACATTAAAATACCAACAGCAGCTAATACTAAAGGAAGATAAACAGCTCCTAAACCATTAAAATCTGGTGTTAAAATAAAAGCTCCTAATACCATTGTACCTATAATAGAACCTACGTAAGATTCAAATAAATCGGCTCCCATACCAGCAACATCACCAACATTATCACCAACATTGTCTGCAATAGTTGCAGGATTTAATGGGTGGTCTTCTGGAATACCCGCCTCAACTTTACCAACTAAATCGGCACCAACATCGGCAGCTTTAGTATAAATACCACCACCAACACGTGCAAATAAAGCAATTGAAGATGCGCCAAGAGAAAAACCTGAAAGCACATTAAGTACTTCACTTAATCCCCAACCCATTTCACTGTATATGGCAAATAAACCACTCAAACCTAAAACACCAAGTCCTACAACACCAAGACCCATTACAGCACCACCAGCAAAAGCTACTTCTAAAGCTTTACCTAAAGATGTTCTAGCAGCACTTGTAGTTCTAACATTGGCTTTGGTAGCCACTTTCATGCCTATAAAACCAGCTAAAGCAGAACAGATAGCACCGACTATAAATGATACAGCTACCATTCCGTTTGATCCAACTTCATTAGTGCCTTTAAAATATAATAAGATGGCTACAGCAACTACAAAGATTGATAATATTTTGTATTCTGCTTTAAGGAAAGACATTGCCCCATCGGCAATATTTTTTGCAATTCTTTTCATTTTATCAGTTCCCTGATCTTGCTTTGAAACCCAAGCGCTTTTTATAAAAACAAATAGAAGAGCAACAACTCCAAATAGTGGTAAAAATTTAATTATTAAATCCATATTAGTTAGTTAGTTTAAATTATTAATGGAGCTAAAAATAGTAAAATATAAGTGATAAAAAAAACCACCTTTATTTAGAGATGGTTCAGTTATATTATGTTTTTTTTGAGAATATGTTAATTAGATAGTAAAAGTGCGTTTTTTCTTGTGCTCACTATCGTCATATCTTTTTACACATTCATGATAGATTTTAATTGCTTCCTCTGCATTTCCCCATCCACCTACATCGACTTTCTTCTCTTCTAAATCTTTATAAACCTGAAAAAAGTGTTCAATTTCTTTTAATCTATGTGGATTTAAATCAACAATATCAGATCGCTTATTCCAAACCGGATCTGATACTGGGACACAAATAATTTTTTCGTCTGGTCCTTTTTCATCTGTCATATGGAAAACACCAATAGGTCTAACTTCCATAACAACCATAGGAAAAGAAGGTTCTGTAGAAAGCACTAAAACATCTAGCGGATCTTGATCTAATGCCAAAGTTTCTGGAATAAATCCATAATCACCAGGATACATCATTGAAGAAAACAACATACGGTCGAAACGAATTTTGTGTAAAGTGAAATCGTATTCGTATTTATTTCTACTTCCTTTAGGTATTTCTATTAAAACGTCAAACGTTACTGCCTTTTTTTTGCTCATGTTTTTAATTTCTATTTAGGGCTGCAAATGTACTGAACACTAATGCTTAAAACAACTAAAAACCTTAAGTTTTATTTCTTTTTATAAAAACCTTAAACTTAATATAAGCTCAAAAATGAATTTAACACTTAACACATTAAATATTTATTATCTTGTCATTGGCTTAAAAAAATAAACTACAAATTATGACACGCCCTTTTCTTTTTCTATTTCTTACGGTATTTTCAATAACTAGTATTTACACTCAAACTCAACCATGGCAAGGTAAGTTTGAACCTATTGATAATATGATTGCTCCACCAAACAATTACCGTACTGCCAGTGGAGCTCCAGGAAAAGATTATTGGCAACAACGTGCTAATTACAAAATTAAAGTTGTTCTTGATGAGATAAACAATACCATCATAGGAAATGAAACTATTACGTATTTTAATAATTCACCAGACGATTTAAGTTATGTTTGGATACAGCTAGAACAGAATGTTAATAAAAAAGGTAATCAAGATTTTGGATCTATAAACAACAGAATTCAGGATTCTATGTCTACTAGACAAATGCAATTTTTAACCAGAGCAATAAATTTTCCGGCAGGTTATACCATTAAACATGTGAAAGATGGTAATGGTAAAAACATGAAAACCTTGGTTAATAATACCATGATGAAGGTGAAGTTAAATAGTGTTTTAAAATCTGGAGAATCTACCTCAATTTCAGTTTCATGGTTTTATCCTGTTACAGACAGGAGTATGTTTTTATTATCTAGAGAAGGCTACGAATATTTTCCAGAAGACGACAATACAGTTTACTTAATTGCACATTGGTTTCCAAGAATGGCAGTTTATAATGATACAGAAGGTTGGCAAAATCAGCAATTTCAAAAATTAGGCGAATTTGCATTAGAGTTTGGCGATTACGAAGTTGAAATTACTGTTCCCGAAGACCATATTGTAGCTTCTACAGGCACACTTCAAAATGCTGAGTCAGTTTTAACAAAAACACAACGTAAAAGACTAAATACAGCACAAAAATCTTTTGATAAACCAGTAATGATAATTACAAAAGAAGAGGCTCTAGCTAATGAAAAACAAAAATCTACTAAACAAAAAACATGGAAATTTAATGCAGAGAATGTTAGAGATTTTGCATTTGCTTCGTCAAGAAAATTTATGTGGGATGCACAAGCTGTTAAACTACCAACCAATACAGTTATGGCTATGTCGTTTTACCCAAAGGAAGGTTTGCCTGTATGGCAAGAAGAATCTACAAAAGCAATAATGCATGCTTTGGAAGTTTATTCTGAAGCTACTTTTGATTATCCATACCCTGTTTGCATTTCTGTAAACACTTCAAATATTGGTATGGAGTTTCCTATGATTAGTTTTAATGGTGGACGCCCAAATAAAGATGGAGAAATAAGTAATAGAGCAAAACAAGGCATGATAGGAACAATTATTCATGAAGTTGGACATAATTGGTTTCCTATGATTGTGAGTTCAGATGAACGTAAATGGATGTGGATGGATGAGGGTTTAAACACTTTTTTACATCAACGCACCGTTGCAGAACGTTATCCAGACTTTAATAGTGTTACTCCAAAAAATATAGTACCATTTATGAGTGGGGATAAAAATATTTTACGCCCTGTTATGACGACTTCAGATAACGAATTATTAAGTCAATTTGGAGCAAATTTCTATTTAAAACCTACTGTTGGTTTGCAAATGCTAAGGCATTCTATAATTGGGAAAGAATTATTTGACGAAGCTTTTAAAGAATATGCAAATAGATGGAAATATAAACATCCAAATCCCGCAGATTTATTTCGAACTCTAGAAGATGCTACAGCTACTGATTTAGATTGGTTTTATAGAGGATGGTTTTTTACTACAGACCATGTAGATATGGAGCTTAGCAATGTGAAATGGTTTAAGGTTTTTGAAGAAAATTCTAATATTGAAGATCAAAACACTTCATCTAAAGTAAAAATAGAAGCTAGTGGTAATAGTACAGAAGCAACAGCAAAAGATTTTTCTAACGGTCCAGAAGTTATAACTATGACTTCTACACCAGATAGAGCTTACGGACAATTTTTGTCAAGATTAGACGAGCCTGAAGTTAGAAAACAATTATCAGGTAAAAATATTTATGAAATTACAGTAAAAAATGTTGGAGGATTAGTAATGCCAGTAACTATTGAATGGGTTTTTACTGATGGCACTACTGAAATAGAAACTTTACCTGCAGATATTTGGAGAAGAAACGAATACGAGATTCAGCATACTTCAATAAAAGAAAAAGAAGTTAGTAAAGTGAATTTAGATCCTAATTTTGAGTTTGCTGACACAGATATGCTTAATAATAGTTTTCCAAAAGAGGAAACAAAATCAGAGTTTGATAGTTTTAAAGACAATAAGAATAATTAATTAATACTATTCGATTAAAAAAGCGCATTTTTAAATGCGCTTTCAAGGACTCCAAATAGTTTAGTTTATTGGTGACTAACTCAAATAATCAAATAATAGTGGACTGCCCTAAATGTATGTTGGTAAAGTTTAAGTTGGTTTCTTCTGGATTATTGATAAAATCTTCAATAAAATCGCCAACTTTTGTGGTGCTAATATTATCGTATTTAGTATTTAAATCTGGTGTGGTAATATGTAATTTTAGTGATTTATCTACCGCTTCTCGTATTAAAGCAGCTTCATCGTCTAAGCCAAAATGATCTAACAACATTGCAGCAGATAAAATGGACGCAATTGGATTAGCAATGCCTTTGTTAGCAGCTTTAGTGTATGCGCCATGAATGGGCTCGAACATAGCATGTTTTTCACCAATTGAAGCTGAGGCTAATAAACCAATAGAGCCAACAATTACACTAGCTTCTTCAGATAGGATGTCTCCAAACATGTTTTCGGTTAAAATTACATCAAACTGTTTTGGTTTAATAATAAGTTCCATAGCTGCATTATCAATATACATGTAATCTACTTTTACATCTGGATATTGAGACTCTAACTCTTGTACTACACGTCGCCATAGTCTGGAACTTTCTAAAACATTAGCTTTATCTACTAGTGTAAGCTTACGTTTTCTTGATTGTGCCGCTTTAAAAGCTAAATGTGAAATACGCTCTATTTCTGATTTGGTATATTCACAAATATCGGATGCTTTATTGCCATCGTCACTTAGTTTCTTTTCACCAAAATATATGCCGCCTGTTAATTCTCTGTATATAAGAATGTTGGTGTCTTTTATTTGGTTTTTCTTTAAAGATGATTTGTTTAGCAAATCTTCATAAGCAATTACAGGTCTTATGTTGGCGTATAAATCTAAAGTTTTACGAAGCCCTAAAAGACCTTGTTCTGGTCTTACTTTAGTATTTGGATCTAAATCGTAAGATGTTTTACCAATGGCGCCAAATAAAATAGCATCTGCTTTTTTACAGATGCTAATGGTTTCTTCGGGTAGAGGGTTGCCAGTTTTGTCTATAGCGCTGGCACCAACTAATGCGCTTTGAAAAGTAAATACATGATTAAACTCCATAGCTATAGCCTTCAAGACTTTTACAGCTTGAGCAGTGACCTCTGGACCTATACCATCGCCTGGTAAAACGGCAATATTTAATTTCATTTACTAAATGTTTAAGCAGAAGTTATTTCTTTATATACCTTGCTACTTTCTATAATTTGATGGATGTCGTTATCGTCAACTTCTTTTTTCTTATCAGCAAAATCTAAAAAGTTTGTGTAGATTTCATCTAATTGAAGTTTAGTTAATTCGTATCCAATATTTTTTGCTCTGTATGCTAATGCTGCTCTACCGCTTCTTGCAGTTAAAACAATAGCAGATTCTGTAACACCAACATCTTTAGGATCTATAATTTCGTAAGTTTCACGATTTTTAATCACTCCATCCTGATGAATTCCAGAACTATGCGCAAATGCATTAGCGCCAACAATTGCTTTGTTAGGTTGTGTGTAAATACCCATACTATCGGATACTAACTGGCTGATGCCATAAAGCATTTCAGTTTGTATTCTTGTATCTAAATTTAAGTAAGGGTGTTGTTTTAAAATCATAACAACTTCTTCTAAAGCTGTATTTCCAGCACGTTCACCAATACCATTAATAGTACACTCAATTTGACGTGCACCATTTATAACACCTTCAATTGAGTTTGCTGTTGCTAAACCTAAATCGTTATGGCAATGACAAGATAAAATAGCTTTATCAATACCTCTTACATTTTCTTTTAAGTATTTTATTTTAGCACCATATTCGTGTGGTAAACAGTATCCAGTAGTGTCTGGAATATTTAAAACTGTAGCTCCAGCTTTAATAACGGCTTCACAAACGCGAGCTAAATACTCGTTGTCTGTTCTTCCAGCATCTTCAGCATAAAACTCAACATCTTCAACAAAAGATTTAGCATAACTCACCGCTTTAACTGCACGCTCTAGCACATCTTCTTGATTGGATTTGAATTTATGTTTTATATGAGATTCTGATGTTCCAATACCGGTATGTATTCTTGGGATTTTTGCATATTTCAATGCTTCAGCAGCAACTTTTATATCGTTTTCTACAGAGCGTGTTAAACCACAAACCGTGGCATGCTTTACAATTTTAGAAATTTCTTCAACCGATTTAAAATCACCAGGACTAGAAACAGGAAAACCCGCTTCAATAATATCTACACCTAAACTATCTAGTTGTTCTGCAATAATTAATTTTTGTTCTGTATTTAATTTACAACCAGGAACCTGCTCACCATCTCTAAGCGTTGTATCAAAAATTTGGACCTTATTATCAGACATTTATTAAAATATATTTTCTTATTGTTCTACGAAGTTATATTTTGGTTTGCTAAAAGGAGAATTCAACATCTTATTATTACGATGTTTAACCCTATGTTAATCTCATTAATAAACTGAAAATCAATATTTTAAATTTGTTTTTGTAACTATGACAAGAGAGCAAAAAGATAATTTGTTTGTGCTGGTAAAGTCGTTATCTAAATCTGAAAAAAGACAATTTAAGCTTTATGTAGGAAGATTGGGTGTAAATGAAGACTCAAAATTCTTAACTCTTTTTAATATTCTTGATAAGCTTTCGGTTTATGATGAAGCTGCTATTTTAAAAAAAGGAATTGTAAAAAAACAGCAATTATCTAACTTAAAAGCGCATTTGTATAAACAGATTTTAATTAGTTTACGATTAAATCCCTCTCATCAAAATATTAGAATTCAAATTAGAGAACAATTAGATTTTGCAACTATTTTATATCATAAAGGGCTTTATAAGCAAAGTTTAAAAATTTTAGATAAGGCTAAAAGTTTAGCAATTGCAAATGAAGAAAAAAACATTGCTTACGAAATTGTAGAACTCGAAAAAGTTATAGAATCGCAATACATTACACGTAGTTTAAGTAATAGGGCAGATGAGTTAACTATACAAGCTAAAGAGTTGAGTTTGCAAAATGTTCTGGCTAGTAAATTGTCTAATTTATCGCTTCAGTTGTATGGTTTGTTTTTAAAAACCGGTTATGTTAAAAATGATGAAGAACATCAAATAATAACAAAATATTTTAACGATAGACTACCAAAATATAACATTCATAAATTAGGATTTCGCGAAAAATTATGGCTTTATAAGTCGTATTTGTGGTATAGTTTTTTAACGGTAGATTTTTTATCATGTTATAAGTATGCTTCAAAATGGGTGGATTTGTTTTATGAAAACAAAAACATGATTGTTTTAAACCCTGTGTTTTTCTTAAGAGGGAATCATTATTTACTTGAGGCACTTTTTTATTTAAGACAATACGAAAAATTTAAAGAAACCTTATTGCAATTAGAGGTTGTTACCAAAGAGAAATGGTTTCCTTTAGATGATAATAATGAGAGTTTAGCTTTCTTATATGTATACAATAATAAGTTTAACCTTCATTTTATGGAAGGTAGTTTTCAAGAAGGTTTACCACTTATTGATGAGGTTTTAGAACGGTTAAAAAATTATAAAGAACGTATAGATGAGCATCACATTATGGTGTTTTATTACAAAATTGCCAGTATGTATTTTGGTGCTGGTGAAAACAAAAAATGTATTCAGTTTTTAGATAAAATCATTAGCAATAAGTCTTTACAAATGCGTGAAGATTTACTTTGTTTTTCCCGAATTTTAAATTTAGTTGCTCATTATGAGGCTGGTTTGGATTATAATTTAGATGTTTTAATTAAGAGCACGTATAAGTTTTTAATTAAAATGGAAGACTTGCATGAAGTACAAAAAGAAATTATTAAGTTTTTAAGAAGTCTAGGAGATATTTATCCGCATGAAGTTAAAAATGAATTTATAAAACTTCACAAAAAATTAAAGGAATTTGAAAACGATCCTTATGAAAGTCGTGCGTTTCTGTATTTAGATATTATTTCTTGGTTAGAATCTAAAATACAGAACAAACCCATAGGGCTTATTATTAGGAACAAGTTTGAAGAAAACTTGGATAGAAAATAAAATTTTCATCAAAAAATTTGGATATTAACTTTTTCTAACCGAATATTTGCACTCACAAAGTTCAAACACGTATTGAAATGTTATCAAGAAAGGCGGAGGGATTAGACCCTGTGAAGCCTTAGCAACCCTTTACTAGTAAAGAAGGTGCTAAATTCTACTTAAACATATGTTTTAGATAGATAACCAAACGAAATTACTCTCTGTAATTTCTTTAATTCTTTTTAACATTTTTCTATTAAGTTCACCATTTTGGTGCATTTGGCTTTTGGCTTAATTTATTAATTCAAAAATTTAGAAAAATGAGCACACAAAAATTAGCAACAAACGCATTACATGCAGGACATGATTTTGCAGCAAACGGAGGAACGAGAGCAGTTCCTATTTATCAAACAACATCGTATGTGTTTAATAATTCAGATCATGCTGCAAATCTATTTTCACTTCAGGAATTAGGTTTTATTTACACACGATTAAACAATCCAACCAACCAAATTTTACAAGAGCGTTTGGCTGCTTTAGAAGGCGGTGTGGGAGCAGTTGTATTTGCATCAGGTACATCGGCAATTTCAACAGGTTTGTTAACGCTTTTAAAAGCTGGAGACCATATTGTAGCGTCTAGTAGTTTATATGGCGGAACGTATAATTTATTAAAAGTAACTTTACCAAGATTAGGTATTACAACCACCTTTGTTGATGCAGATAATCCAGATAATTTTGCAGCCGCAGTACAAGATAATACCAGAGCATTTTTTGTTGAATCTCTAGGGAATCCTAAATTAGATGTTTTAGATATAGAAGCTATTGCAAAACATTCAAAAGCAGCAGGTGTGCCTTTTATTGTTGATAACACGGTAGCAACACCAGCTCTATTAAACCCTATTGAACACGGAGCAAATATTGTCATTCATTCACTTACAAAATATATTGGCGGACAAGGAAATTCTCTAGGAGGAGCCATTATTGATGGTGGTAATTTTGATTGGGCCAATGGTAAATTTCCAGAATTCACAGAACCTTCAGCAGGATATCATGGACTGAAATATTATGAAACTTTGGGTGCCGCTTCATACACGTTTAAACTAATTTTAGAAGGGTTGAGAGATTTTGGAGGGGCTTTAAGTCCAACAAATGCTTTTAACATTATTCAAGGTTTAGAAACTTTACCAATAAGAATAAAGCAACACAGTGAAAATGCTTTGGCTCTTGCTAAGTGGCTCGAACAACAAGACGAAGTAGCTTGGGTAAATTATCCAGGTTTAGAAAGCAGTAAGTATAAAGCTTTAACTAAAAAATACTTACCAAAAGGACAAAGTGGTATTGTTACTTTTGGTGCAAAAGGTGGTTTTGAAGCTGCAAAAGCTATAGCAGATAACACCAAATTATTTTCATTATTAGCTAATATTGGAGATACTAAATCATTAATAATTCATCCATCAAGTACAACCCACCAACAGTTAAATGAAGTAGAACAAGAATCGGCAGGAGTTACGGGAGATTTAATTCGCTTATCAGTTGGTATTGAAGATTTAGACGATTTAAAAGCCGATTTAAAAACTGCATTTGCCACAATTAAATAATAATGAAATCTAAAAAGTTTCTTGAATTTGTTTGTCAAGTTGAGCCTGTCGAAACTGATATTAATAATCGGTTTATAAAAATATTTCGACAAGCTCAATATGACTTTTGGTTTACTTTTTAGAAAATAAAATATCATTTTTAAATAAAAATATATTGGAGCATTCATTACAACATATCATCATTAAAAACTACAAAACCGAAAATCAAGTTTCTATTCCAGAAATAAAATTGAGTTATCAGGTTTTCGGAAAAGCATTAGGAACGTCGCCAATTGTTTTGGTAAATCATGCCTTAACAGGAAACAGTAATGTTGCAGGTGATGATGGTTGGTGGAAAGATTTAGTAGGCGATGATAAGGTCATTGATACTAAACTTTACACGGTTTTAGCATTCAATATTCCAGGAAACGGATTTGATGGTTTTTTAATTGAAAATTATAAAGATTTTGTTGCAAGAGACATTGCAAGTTTGTTTTTAATAGGGCTTAAAGAGCTAAATATAAAAAAGCTGTTTGCAGCTATTGGAGGTTCTTTAGGAGGTGGTATTGCATGGGAAATGGCGGTTTTAAAACCAGATTTTACCGAAAATTTAATTCCTGTGGCTACCGATTGGAAGTCAACCGATTGGTTAATTGCCAATTGCCAAATACAAGAACAATTTCTGTTAAATTCTAAAAACCCAGTTCATGATGCGCGTATGCATGCAATGCTGTGTTACCGTACACCAGAGTCTTTTAAAGAGCGTTTTCAGCGTTCAAAAAATGAAGATTTAGAAATATTTAATGTTGAGAGTTGGTTGTTGCATCATGGTAAAAAGTTACAGGAACGTTTTCAGTTGTCTGCTTATAAATTGATGAATCAACTTTTAAAAACCATAGATGTTACAAAAAACAGAAAGGCAGATTTAAATGTTTTAGAAGGTATTGAGGCTAATATTCATATTGTTGGGGTAGATTCAGATTTGTTTTTTACAGCAGAAGAAAACAGGCAAACCCATAAACAATTAGCCGTAACGCATGCCAATGTTACCTATAACGAAATACATTCGGTGCATGGTCATGATGCGTTTTTAATGGAGTACGAACAATTAGAAAAAATTATAGAAGGCATTTTTGTGCCAAATTCTAAAAAGAGAAAAATGAAAGTATTAAAGTTTGGAGGGAAATCTTTAGCTAATGGAGAAGGATTGAATAAAGTAATCTCAATCATTGAAAATAAAGTACAAGAAGGAGAGAAAATTACGGTTGTTGTTTCGGCACGTGGAAATGCAACCGACGAGCTTGAAGATATATTAAATAAAGCACACAAAGGAAGAGATTATAAGTTGGATTTTGAGGCTTTTAAAAACTATCAAAAAGAACCTTTACCAACTATAGATTTTTCAGAAGAATTTTTAATCTTAGAAAAACTGTTTGAAGGTGTTAGTTTGTTACGTGATTACAGTAAGAAAACCAAAGATGAAATTTTAGCACAAGGTGAATTGTTGTCCATTAAATTGGTTTCAGAAATACTTAATCAAAGGAATGTTAAAGCTCAGGCTACTGATGCAAGACAATTGATTAAAACTGACGATGTTTTTGGTAATGCGCAACCTATTTCGCAGCTTTCAAAAGACAATGTAAAGCAGTATTTTAAACAAAATAATGGAGATACGGTTAATGTAGTTACAGGCTTTATTGCCTCAAATACTAAAAATGAAACTACTACTTTAGGTAGAAACGGAAGCAATTATACTGCGGCGCTTTTAGCAAATTTTTTAGACGCCGAAGAGTTACAAAATTACACACATGTAAGTGGTATATACACGGCAAATCCAGATTTGGTTGAAGACGCTCAAAAAATTAGAGAATTATCTTTTAGTGAAGCTAATGAGTTGGCCAATTTTGGAACCACAGTGTTGCATGCTAAAACTATTATTCCGTTAGTTGAAAAAAACATCAATCTTCGTATTTTAAATACGTTTAATACAGATGATGAAGGTACGCTTATAACTGCTAAACCAAGCTCAAAAGAAGTAACATCATTATCGGTTTTAGATAATGTAGCATTGTTAAATTTAGAAGGCCGCGGCTTGTTAGGAAAAAGTGGTGTTGATGCGAGAATATTTGGTGCTTTAGCAGATAAAGATATTAGTGTTAGCATCATCTCTCAAGGTTCATCAGAGCGTGGTATTGGGTTAATTATTGATGCAGAACAAGCAACTCAAGCGGTAATTGCTTTAGAAAGAGAATTTGAAAAAGATTTCTATTCGCAAGACGTTAATAAAATTGATGTTGTTGATGATGTTTCGGTAATTTCTATTATTGGTATAGAGTTAAGCTCGTTTCATAAGCCATTTAATGCCTTAATTAAAAACCAGATCACACCATTGTTATTCAATAATACGGTAACAGGAAGAAATGTGAGTTTGGTGGTTAAAAAGAGTCAACTTCACAAAGCTATGAATGTGATTCATGGTGAGGTTTTCGGGATTTCTAAAAAAATTAATATAGCCATTTTTGGTCATGGTGGTGTTGGTGGTGCTTTAATAAATCAGATTTTAAAATCGAAAGGCGATATTGAAAAACGAAAAGGTATCAACTTAAATGTGTTTGCCATTGCCAATTCAAGACAACTAATTTTAAATAAAAATGGTGCAGCTACTAATTGGAGTTCAGAAATTAAATCTTCAACATTAAAAAGTTCTGTAGATGATATTATTACGTTTGCTAAAACGCATCATTTAGAAAATTTAATTGCTGTTGATAATACATCAAGTTCTACATTTCATCAAAATTATATACCTTTAGTTGAGGCTGGTTTCGATTTGGTGTCATCTAACAAAATTGCAAATACCATTTCTCACGATTTTTATAAAACATTAAGAGTTCAGTTAGACGCCCACAACAAACAATATTTGTATGAAACTACAGTTGGTGCGGGTTTACCGTTAATTGATACGATTAAATTATTGCACGAGTCGGGTGAGAATATTACCAGAATTCGAGGTGTTTTCTCTGGGACATTAAGTTATTTGTTTAATAACTTTTCAGTTCAGGATAAACCGTTTAGTGAAATTGTTCAAGAAACTATAGATAAAGGTTTTACCGAGCCAGATCCAAGAGAAGATTTTTCAGGAAATGATGTGGCTAGAAAGCTATTAATTCTTGCCAGAGAGTTAGATTTGCAAAACGAATTTGAAGATGTTTCTGTTCAAAATTTAATTCCTGAGGCGTATCAAAACATATCAGTTGCAGAGTTTTTAAGTCAGTTGAATGTTTTAGATGAAGAATTTCAAAAGATAAAAGACAATCAAAATGAAGGTCATGTGTTGCGATATGTAGGAGATTTGTCAGGGGATTTATCGCAAGACAAAGGAAATTTAGAAGTGAAGTTAGTATCTATTCCAGAAGATAGTACCTTAGGTCATGTAAAAGGCAGCGATGCTATTTTTGAAATATTTACAGAAAGTTATGGGGAGCAACCTATAGTAATTCAAGGTGCTGGTGCAGGAGCTGAAGTAACGGCACGAGGTGTTTTTGGAGATATTTTAAGGCTGTCTAAACATATAAATTAAATAGTTTTTGTCATTCCTGTGAAGGCGGGAATCCATAAAATAAAAGTATGAGTAAGAAAAAAAAGTTTGAAACCGAAGCGATCCGTACACAATTAGAACGTACCGATTTTTTAGAACATAGCAGTCCGTTATACTTAACATCTAGTTTTGTATTTGAAGATGCCGAAGATATGCGCGCCTCGTTTACTGAAGAAAAAGAACGTAATATTTATAGCCGTTTTACAAATCCAAACACAACCGAGTTTGTAGACAAGATTTGCAAAATGGAAGGAGCAGAAAGCGGTTATGCATTTGCTACTGGTATGGCAGCTGTGTTTTCAACTTTTGCTGCCTTGTTGAGTAGTGGCGATCATATTGTGTCTGCACGTTCTGTTTTTGGGTCAACCCATGGGTTATTTACAAAATACCTTCCAAAATGGAATATTGAAACCAGTTATTTTGATATTAACGAACCAGAAACTATTGAAAGTTTTATAAAACCAGAAACTAAAATTTTATATGCCGAATCGCCAACAAATCCTGCAATTGATATTATCGATTTAGAATTGCTAGGAAACATTGCAAAAAAGCATAATCTTATTTTGGTAATAGATAATTGTTTTGCAACACCGTATTTGCAGCAGCCTATAAAATTTGGAGCACATTTGGTTATTCATTCTGCAACCAAATTAATTGATGGTCAAGGGCGTGTTTTAGGGGGTGTAACCGTTGGTGATGCCGATTTAATAAGAGAAATTTATTTGTTTGCTAGAAATACAGGTCCAGCCTTATCACCCTTTAATGCATGGACACTTTCTAAGAGTTTAGAAACTCTTGCAGTACGAGTAGATAAGCATTGCGAAAACGCTTTAAAAGTCGCTGAGTTTTTAGAAAACCACCCAAAAGTAAATTGGGTAAAATACCCGTTTTTAAAATCGCATCCACAGTACGAAGTGGCTAAAAAACAAATGAAATTAGGAGGAAACATTGTCGCTTTTGAAGTAAAAGGCGGTATTGAAGAAGGGCGCAAATTTATTAATGCTATAAAAATGTGTTCGCTTTCGGCTAATTTGGGAGATACTAGAACTATTGTAACGCATCCAGCAAGTACAACACACAGTAGTTTAGCAGAAGAGGATAGATTGGTTGTTAATATTACAGATGGTTTGGTACGTGTTTCTGTTGGTTTAGAACATGTTGATGATATTATTGGAGATTTGGAGGAGGCTTTGAGGTAAAAGTAATTGTGTTTATGGTTTTTTATTTATTTCTGATTTCTTTATTGGTATATTATAACTCAATCTAACTATTCTTTTAACAAGTTCCACGAACCATTCTGTTGCATTCGGTGAGATGTAAATTTCTTCTACCAATGTTTTAAAGTCAATTTTGACTTTTTTTCCAAATTCAAATGGTATTAGTTCTTCATCGTTTTCGTCAAGTTTACTTTTATCTATATCATTAGAATGAGTATAAGGAATAATTATTCTAAGCTCATTTTCAAAACTAAATTGCGGTCTCTTATATGTAAAAAAATTTATGATATTAGTACTGTAGTTAATGGAATTTTCAACGTCTAAATATTTAATTGGTCTTATATGAAAAGAGTCTTTTTCATCGCCTATAATTCCATTTTGTATTCTTTCAATACTTGATTTAATAGCTATTCCTTCTTCAGTTGAGCAATACGATTTCCACATTCCTAAAGAGTCTGTATAACCCATATTCCAGCAATTTATGAGAGTAAACTTTTTAATAGAATTAAAAAGGGAGATTAAATTGGTTTTCATTTCTTTTGAATTTTCAAATTCATTAAATAATTCAGAATTTATTTTCTTTTTTAAATTCGGATTCAAAAAACCTTCATATAAATCATCAAATTTATCAGCTCTATTAAAAAAAATAGAATTGGTTGAAATCAAGTCCATGAATTTTGAAAAAGACATATATCTCCAAACAGGAATGTTAGGGTCTTCAGGTAAAAAGGTTGAATTTGAAGCAATCATTTTTTATATTAAACATATTTTAATTACCAACTAAAATACTCATTATCTATTAAAATTTTCCTAGATATTAATAACTTTTCCTAAAATACCTATATTAGCAACATGCTATCCAAAAAAACTAAATACGGCTTAAAGGCGCTTACTTTTATTGCAAGAAGCGAAGGCGATATGCCTGTACAGGTTAGTGCCATTGCTAAAAGCGAGCAAATACCACAAAAGTTTTTAGAGAGCATTTTACTTACCTTAAGAAAAGCAGGAATTTTAGGTTCTAAAAAAGGAAAACATGGTGGTTATTACCTTAGAAAAGAACCTTCAGAGATTTTAATGACCGAAGTAATGCGCGTTCTTGAAGGCCCAATTGCTATGGTGCCATGTGTAAGTTTAAACTTTTATGAAAAATGTGCCGATTGCCCAAATGAAGCCACATGTAGCGTAAATAGGCTCATGATTCAGGTTAGAGATAGCACGCTTAAAGTATTTAGAAATACCACTTTAGCAGATTTGTCTAGTAAATAATGCTGCTAATTTCATAAAATAAACGTTATTTCTTGTTTATTTCTTACTGTTTACCCTTAAAATATTCCATTATTCCAAAAAGTTGTTAAAGCTATTTGTGGTTTAATAATAAGTTTTATATTTGTAATTCCTATTAAATCGATAGGATTAATGTAATAATATTAAAAATGATTAGTGAAGTGTTAATAAAATCATCAGAGAAAGAGAAAGCCACTTATAAAAAGGATGCTGCTTCAGAGAAGCCAATTAGAAGTGTAGTAAAGTCTTTAAGCTGGAGAACCATTGGTACTTTAGATACTATTATAATTTCATGGATTATAACTGGGAAATTAGATTTAGCATTTTCAATTGGTGGTATAGAGCTAGTAACAAAAATGATTTTATACTTTTTTCACGAGCGCATTTGGAATTCAATTAAATGGGGGAAATAATGATAGATCAGAACACAATAAACGAATTAAACAACAAATATAAAGACGCATTACCTGCAGAAATTATTAAAAAAGCTTTAGAGCTTAATAATAAAGCAGTGGTAACTACAAATTTTAGACCATACGAAGCAGCAATTTTGCATGCTGTATCTTCTGTTGAGTCCAAAATTCCAGTAGTTTGGTGCGATACAGGTTATAATACGCCACAAACATACAGGCATGCAGAACAGGTAATTAAAGATTTAGATTTAAATATCTTTTTATATGTGCCAAAACAAACATCGGCACATCGCGATGTGGTTATGGGAATTCCAAGTATAGACGCGCCAGAACACGCTTTGTTTACAGAGCAAGTTAAGCTAGAGCCTTTTAAACGTGCTATGGCAGAACACAAACCAAAAGTGTGGTTTACAAACTTGCGTCAAGGTCAAACAGCCTTTAGAAATAGCATTGGTATTTTTAGTGTAAGTAAAGATGGTGTTTTAAAAGTAAGCCCTTTTTACTATTGGCCAGATGAAAAATTAAATACTTATTTAGAAGAAAATAACTTACCGAACGAGTTTAAGTACTTCGACCCAACAAAAGCTTTAGAAAATAGAGAGTGTGGTTTACACGCTTAAGATAATTGATAAAATGAATATGATGAATAGAGACACATCGCACATAAATTCGCTTGAAAATGAAGCGATATATATTATGAGAGAAGTAGCAGCACAGTTTGAAAAACCTGTATTGTTATTCTCTGGAGGAAAAGACTCGATCACTTTGGTAAGATTAGCTGTAAAAGCATTTTATCCTGCAAAAGTGCCATTTCCTTTAATGCATATTGATACAGGTCATAATTTCCCTGAAACTATTGAGTTTAGAGATCGCTTAGTTAAAGAATTAGGTTTAGAATTAATTGTAAGAAACGTGCAAGATTCTATTGATGAAGGAAAAGTAAAAGAAGAATCTGGACGTTATGCAAGTAGAAATATGCTGCAAACTACAACGCTTTTAGATGCTATTGAAGAATTTAAATTTGATGCTTGTATTGGTGGTGCGCGTCGTGATGAAGAAAAAGCCAGAGCTAAAGAACGTATTTTTTCTGTACGTGATGACTTTGGTCAATGGGATGAAAAAAATCAGCGACCAGAATTATTTGATATGTTGAATGGAGAGATTGAACACGGACAAAATGTGCGCGTATTTCCAATTTCAAACTGGACAGAATTAGATGTTTGGTCTTATATAGAAAAAGAAAACATTGAAATTCCTTCAATTTATTTTGCACATACTAGAGCAACATTTTTACGAGACGGATTAATCTGGTCTGCAGATGATGAAGTAGTTTACAGAGATGAACATGAAGAAGTTGTAGAGCGTATGGTACGTTTTAGAACTGTTGGAGATATGAGTTGTACAGCGGCTGTATTATCTGATGCAGAAGATATAGCAACTGTAGTTCAAGAAATTAGAGAAAGTACAATATCTGAACGTGGTGCTCGAATAGACGATAAACGCTCTGAAGCAGCAATGGAAAAACGTAAACAACAAGGGTATTTCTAAAAGAATAAGTTACTAATTAAAAAACAACCCTTCTTAATTGAAGGTTACTATATAAAATGGAAGTATTAAAAATTGCAACAGCAGGAAGTGTAGATGATGGAAAAAGTACCTTAATTGGGCGAATTCTTTTTGATACAAAGTCTTTAACTACCGATAAGTTAGAAGCTATTGAAAAAACAAGTAAACAACGTGGATATGATTATTTAGATTTTTCTTTAGCTACAGATGGTCTAGTAGCTGAAAGAGAACAAGGAATAACAATTGATGTTGCACATATCTATTTTTCAACAAAAAAGAAAAGTTACATTATTGCAGATACACCAGGTCATGTGGAATATACAAGAAATATGGTTACCGGTGCATCAACTTCGCAAGCATCTATCATTTTAATTGATGCTAGAAAAGGCGTAATAGAGCAAACAAATCGTCATTTTTTCATCAATAACTTGTTGAGAATTAAAGATGTTGTGGTTGCTATAAATAAAATGGATTTAGTTGATTATTCTGAAGAAACTTATAACAAAATAAAATCCGATTTTGAGGAGTTGATGAGTAAGAGAGATTATCAGGATCAAAAAATAACTTTTATTCCAGTTAGTGCTTTAAAGGGAGATAATGTTGTAAATAAATCTGAAAATATGCCTTGGTATAAAGGTCAAGCATTATTAGAACATTTAGAACAATTAAACAAAGCAGATATTTTTAATGTAGGTACACCGCGCTTTCCGGTACAATATGTTATTCGTCCAAAAACTGAAGAGTTTCACGATTACAGAGGTTATGCAGGAAAAGTATATGGAGGTGATTTAAGTGTTGGTGATGACATAGTTGTTTTACCATCAAAAACTAAATCAAAAATTAAAGACATTTATTTCTATAATGAAAAGTATGAAACGGCTTCAAGACGTTCATCGGTAACTATAACTTTAGAAGATGATATTAACGTTAGTCGTGGAGATATGATTGTTAAAGATGGTGATTTGCCTACTATTGAAAAACAATTTACAGCCAACGTATGCTGGATGGATTCTAATCAATTAACACCAGGTGCTAAGTATGTTGTACAACATGGAGTTAATAAGGTGTTAGCTAAAGTAGATAAAATCAATCATAAAATTCACCCTGACTATTCAGGCATAGAGGAAGATGTGACTGGTTTGGGAATAAACGATATTGCTTCGGTTACTTTTAAATTAAACAAGCCTATTTTTTATGATCAATTTAAAAATCATAGAACAAACGGTTCTTTTATTTTAATAGATACACAATCTAATAATACAGTTGGAGCAGGTTTTATTCAGTAATAAATAATTAAAATTCTTTTCTAATTTATAAAAAGTCAGGTATATAATGCAAAGTTTTAGAACAGAAATAGAAAATCCGGTTGTTGAAAAAGACATTATAGAATTAGCTAATAAAATAGAGCTATTTCATAATGGAAAAATCGACGAAGAAAAATTTAGAAGTCTGCGTTTAGCACGTGGGGTTTACGGTCAGCGTCAAGAAGGCGTACAAATGATTCGTATAAAATTACCTTACGGAAAAGTTAAGAGCAATCAATTACACAGAATTTCTGATGTTTCTGATGAATATTCTAGAGGACGTTTACATATTACAACACGTCAAGATATTCAAATCCATTATGTTGATTTAAATAGAACACCAGAACTTTGGGCAGAATTAGAGAGAGATGATGTAACGTTACGTGAAGCTTGTGGAAATACTGTGCGTAATGTAACGGCAAGTGAAACTGCAGGGATTGATGTGAACGAACCATTTGATGTATCGCCATATGCAGATGCGCTTTATAAATTCTTTTTACGTAACCCAATTTGTCAAGAAATGGGGCGTAAATTTAAAGTGTCGTTTTCGTCTTCAGACGAAGATACTGGGCTTTCTTACATGCACGATTTAGGTTTTATAGCTAAAATTGAAAATGGTGTTCGTGGTTTTAAAGTGATGATTGGTGGCGGTTTAGGTTCGCAACCACGTCATGCTGATGTGTTATATGACTTTTTAGAAACAGATAAGATTATTCCAGTAATGGAAGGCGTTTTAAGAATTTTTGATCGTCATGGTGAGCGTAAAAGTCGTGCCAAAGCACGTATGAAATTCTTAATAAAAGATATAGGTTTAGAAGCTTTTAAAGAATTGGTTGATGCAGAGCAAAATGCTATTGAGTTTAAATCTGTTGCTATAGATGCAGATGCTTATGAGGCTTCAAAACCAGTTTCGGTTGAAGCACCACAGGTAGAAATTAAAGATCAAGAGGCATTTAATTTATGGAAATCAACAAACTTAATTCCGCAAAAGCAGGAAGGTTATGTTGCTATTGGTATAAAAGTGCTTTTAGGAGATTTTTACACAGATAAAGCCAGACTTTTAGCAGATTTAGTTGAAAAATATGCAGCAGGAGAAATCCGTTTATCACTTCGTCAAAACATTATTATTCCTTTTGTTAAAGAAGATTTAGTACCATTCTTTTATACAGAATTAGAGAAACTAGGTTTTGTTGAAGCAGGTTATAATAAAGCGATAGATATTACAGCTTGTCCAGGTACAGATACTTGTAACCTAGGTATAGCAAGTAGTACTGGAATTTCTGTAGAATTAGAAAGAATGCTAAAAACAGAATATCCACAATATTTGAATAACCAAGATTTAGTGATTAAAATTAGTGGATGTATGAATGCTTGCGGACAGCACAATATGGCAAATATTGGTTTTCAAGGTATGACAGTTCGCACGCCAGAAAAATTAGTAGCTCCAGCATTACAAGTGCTTTTAGGTGGCGGAAATTTAGGAGATGGAAACGGTTTATTTGCTGATAAAGTAGTGAAAGTACCAAGCAGAAGAGGTCCTGAGGCTTTACGTAGAATATTAAACGATTTTGAAACCAATGCAAATAGAAAACAATTTGTAGAATATTATAAAGAAACTGGAGATCGTTATTTTTACGATTTGTTAAATGATTTACAGGATGTTACTAATTTAACTCAAGAAGATTTTATTGATTGGGGTGAAGAAGAAAAATATGTAAAAGAGATTGGTATTGGTGAGTGTGCAGGTGTTGTTATCGATTTAATAGCTACGTTGTTTTTAGAAAGTGAAGAAAAAATTGAAAATGCTCAAGAATCATTTAATAATAAAGTATATTCAAGTGCTATTTATCATGCATATAGTTCTTTAGTTAATTCGGCAAAAGCTTTATTATTAGCAGAAAACAAGAAAACAAATACACATGCGGGAATTATAAGTCAGTTTGATGAACTGTTTGTAGAAAGCGGACGAATAGATTTAGGTGTTTCTTTTTCGGATTTGATTTATCAAATTAATAAATTTACACCAACTGAGGATTTTGCATCAAAATACATTGAAAACGCTAATGAGTTTCTAACTAAAGTGAGAGCTTTTAGAGAAGCAGAAACAAATACGCTTGCAAAAAAAGCAGTTTAAAAATTAAGATGAGTTTAAAAACCCCAAAATTAACAGTTGTAGGTGCAGGTCCTGGCGATGTGGATTTAATCACGCTTAAAGCAATAAAAGCTATTAAGTCGGCAGATGTTATTCTATATGATGCCCTTATAAATGAAGAGCTTCTTGAATATGCTTCACCAGAAACTGAATGTATTTTTGTAGGTAAACGTAAAGGATGCTATGCATTTCAGCAAGAACAAATCAACGAGCTTATTGTAGTTAAAGCTAAAGAAAAGGGGCATGTTGTACGTCTTAAAGGAGGCGACCCTTTTATTTTTGGTCGTGGAGCAGAAGAGATAGATTATGTAAGAGAGTTTGGTTTAGAAACCTTTGTAGTGCCAGGAATTTCATCATCTGTAGCAGTACCAGCATATCAAGGAATACCATTAACAAAGCGAGGTGCTTCAGAGAGTTTTTGGGTAGTTACAGCAACTACAAAAGCACATAAATTATCAAGTGATATTGCATTAGCAGCAAAATCAACAGCGACCGTTGTTATTTTAATGGGAATGCATAAGTTAGGAGAAATTGTTAAGGTGTTTTCAGAAGAAAACAAGCAAGATACCGCTGTAGCAATTATTCAAAATGGCACAAGAGAAGATGAAAAAGTAGGCATAGGAACTATAAGAAACATAGAGCAGATTGTAGCAGAAAAACAATTATCGTCTCCTGCTATAATTGTAATAGGAGATGTTGTTAAACAGCGTGCAGTTTTGAGTTCAATTTATAGTGAAGTTGCTTCAAAAGAATAAGTTTTGGAAAGAAATAATTTATACCCTATTTTTTTGAAAGTTAAAAACCTAGAAGTACTTATTATAGGTGGTGGTTTTGTGGCTGAAGAAAAATTAACGTTTCTTTTAAAATCAAGTCCCGATGCTAATGTAACTATGGTGTCGCCTATGTTTAGAGAAGGAACTATTGAATTAGCGAAGAAGGGTAATGTTGCTCTGGTAGAAGATGTTTACAAAAAAGAGTATATACAAGGAAAGCATATGGTAGTTGCAACGACTGATGTTCCTGATGTAAATGTGCAGGCGTGGAAAGATTGTCGCGCCGAAGCTAAATTGGTTAATGTTGCAGACAACCCACCATATTGCGATTTTTATATGGGAGGCATTGTAACCAAAGGCAATGTAAAAGTGGCTATTTCAACTAACGGAAAATCGCCAACAACAGCCAAAAGATTGCGTCAGTTTTTTGAGGATGTTATTCCAGAAAATATTGACGATTTAGTGAAAAATTTAAACGAATATAGAAAAACGATAAAAGGTGATTTTGAAGAAAAAGTGGAAACGCTTAACGAATTTACTAAAGGATTAATTGAGAAATAAATAAAAATGATTAAAACAGATATATTAATAATTGGTGCGGGACCAACAGGATTATTTACAGTATTCGAAGCTGGATTATTAAAATTAAAATGCCATTTAATTGATGCATTACCACAACCTGGTGGACAATGCTCAGAGATTTATCCTAAAAAACCAATTTATGATATTCCTGGTTTCCCAGAAATATTAGCCGGCGATTTAACTAAAAATTTACTGGAGCAAGGTAAACAGTTTGAACCTGGATTTACCTTAGGAGAACGAGCAGAAACTATTGAAAAACAAGAAGACGGTTCTTTTATTGTAACAACAAATAAAGGTACAAAGCATCAAGCGCCTGTAGTGGCTATTGCTGGAGGTTTAGGCTCGTTTGAACCTAGAAAACCAGCTATTGAAGGTATTGCAGATTATGAAGATAATGGTGTTGAATATATTATTAAAGATCCAGAGTTTTATAGAGATAAAAACGTAGTGATTTCTGGAGGAGGAGATTCTGCTTTAGATTGGAGTATCTTTTTAACAGATGTTGCTTCATCTGTGACTTTAATACATAGAAGAAACGAGTTTAGAGGTGCTTTAGATTCTGTTGAAAAAGTAAGAGAATTAACACTTTTAAATAAAATCAATTTAATAACTCCTGCAGAAGTTAAAGAATTACATGGTGATGGTAAAATTGAAGCAGTAACTTATGTGAAAGATGGAGAGTCTACTAAAATTGAAACCGATCATTTCATTCCGTTATTCGGTTTATCACCAAAATTAGGGCCTATTGCAAATTGGGGATTAGAAATAGAAAAGAATGCTATTAAAGTTGATAATTCATTAAACTATCAAACTAATATTCCAGGTATTTTTGCAATTGGAGATGTAAACACATATCCAGAGAAATTAAAGTTGATTTTATGCGGTTTTCACGAAGCTACTTTAATGTGTCAAGCGGCTTACAGAATTATAAACCCTGGTAAAAAATATGTGTTAAAGTATACAACCGTTAGTGGTATTGATGGTTTTGATGGTACTCGTAAAGAAGCACCAAAAGCTGTTGTACAAGCCATAAAGTAAAAATTTATTTATGTAAATTGCGCAAACATTTTGCGACAAATTGCCAATGAAAAGTTATAATGTTTGCTTAAAAGATACGGTTAAAACATTCACCAAATGTTTGTTTTATTCTTTGTTTGATTGTGAGCAAGAAGAAGCGCATAGCGATTATTTAGAAAAAACATTTCTTAAGATACTTTCTTCTTTAGAAATTGAAAACGGTGAAGCAATTTGGGAAAGTTTTAAAGCAGAACTTCCCAAAGTAAGGCTACAATTAGATTTAGACGCTGTAGCTTTTGAAAATAATGATCCAGCATCTTATAGTTTAGAAGAAATTTATCTAGCTTATCCTGGGTTTCATGCTATTTCTATTTACAGATTAAGTAACACGCTTTATAAACTAAACGTTCCTATTTTACCAAGAATGATGAGTGAGTATATTCATGGTATTACAGGTATCGATATTCACCCTGGAGCAACTATTGGAGAATCATTTTATATAGACCATGGTACAGGAATTGTTATTGGTGAAACATCAATAATAAAAGATAACGTTAAAATTTATCAAGGGGTTACTTTAGGTGGAATTCAAGTTAGTAAAGATTTAGCTAAAGTAAAAAGGCACCCAACAATTGAGAGTAATGTTTGTATTTATGCAAATGCAACAATTCTTGGTGGAGATATTGTTATTGGAGCAAATTCAATAATTGGTGCTAATGTTTGGATTACACATTCGGTTCCAGAGAATTCGTTAGTTACTTATAAAACTGAAATTAAAATCAGACCTAAAAAGAATGGCATTCGAGAATAGTATTATTGGTCAAATAGGTAATACACCTTTAGTTGAAGCAACGCATCTTATTTCAAAAAAAGGTGTCAGATTGTTTTTAAAACTAGAAGGAAATAATCCGGGTGGAAGTGTAAAAGACAGACCAGCCTTTAATATGATTAACGAAGCCTTAAAACGTGGTGATATTAAAAAAGGAGGCACCTTGGTTGAAGCAACAAGCGGAAATACGGGAATTGCTTTAGCTTTTATTTCAAAATTATTAGGGCTGAATATGATTTTAATAATGCCTGAAAACTCAACGGAAGAACGTGTTAAAACCATGCGAGCTTATGGTGCTGAGGTTATTTTAACACCTGCAGATATTGGTATTGAAGGATCTCGCGATTTAGCTTTTAAACTAAGAGACGAAAAAGGTTATACGCTATTAAATCAGTTTGAAAATGATGATAACTGGAAAGCGCATTACAAAACTACAGGGCCTGAAATTTTGGAAGCTACCAATGGAAAAATAACTCACTTTGTGTCGGCAATGGGAACAACTGGAACCATTACTGGTGTTTCAACTTATTTAAAAGAGAAAAATAAAAATATCACAATTGTTGGTGCACAACCAGCAGATGGTGCAAGAATTCCTGGTATAAGAAAATGGTCTCCAGATTATGTGCCTAAGTTTTTTAATCCTAAAAAAGTAGATGTAGTTGTTGATGTTTCTGAGGAAGATGCCAAAAACACAACGCAACGTTTAGCAAAAGAAGAGGGTGTTTTTGCAGGAATGAGTAGTGGTGGTGCGGTATTTTGTGCTTTAAAAATAGCAGAGTCAATAGACGAGGGTATTATTGTAGCTATTATTTGTGATAGAGGCGATCGCTATTTATCATCTTCATTATTCGAATAAGCTATTCAATTTTTCATGATTTATTGTGATAACAAAAATATAGTTACTATTTTTGTTCGCTAGTTCATAAACGTATTATGTGTTATCAAGAAAGGTAGAGGGAATAGACCCGTTGAAGCCTTGGCAACCCTTTATCTTTAAAGAAGGTGCTAAATTCTACTAATAATTAAAATTATTGGAAAGATAACGAAAAGTGTTTCTTTTACTTTTCTTGATGACATACAGATATAAATAATATCAAAATGTCAAATATAAAACAAGCTTTACAAGATCGTATTTTAGTACTAGATGGTGCTATGGGTACTATGCTACAAGCTTATAAATTTACTGAAGAAGATTTTAGAGGCGAGCGTTTTAAAGATTATCCAACGCCTTTACAAGGTAATAACGATTTACTTTCTATTACACAGCCAAAGGCTATAAAAGAAGTGCATGCTAAGTATTTTGAAGCAGGTGCAGATATTGTAGAAACCAACACATTTTCTGGAACTACAATTGCTATGGCAGATTATCAAATGGAAGATTTGGTGTATGAATTGAATTATCAATCTGCTAAAATAGCTAAAGAAGTTGCAGATGAGTTCACAGCCAAAGAACCACATAAACCGCGTTTTGTAGCAGGTTCAATAGGTCCAACAAACCGAACAGCAAGTATGTCGCCAGATGTTAACGATCCAGGTTACAGAGCAGTAACTTTTGATGAATTACGAATTGCATACAAACAACAAGTAGAAGCTTTGGTAGATGGTGGTGTTGATGTACTATTAGTAGAAACCGTATTCGATACATTAAATGCAAAAGCAGCATTATTTGCTACTGAAGAAGTAAAAGAAGAACGTAATATTAATGTTCCGGTTATGTTAAGCGGAACAATTACAGATGCTTCTGGAAGAACGTTATCTGGTCAAACAGCCGAAGCGTTTTTAATATCAGTGTCACATATTCCACTATTATCAATTGGGTTTAATTGTGCGTTAGGAGCTAATTTGTTGCAACCTCACTTGGAGGCCATAGCTAATAAAACAGATTTTGGTATTTCAGCGCATCCTAATGCAGGTTTGCCAAATGCTTTTGGTGAATATGATGAGTCTCCAGAAGAGATGGGTGAACAAATAGAAGAATATTTAAAGAAGAATTTAATCAATATTATTGGTGGTTGTTGCGGTACGACACCCGATCACATTCGAGTGATTGCAGATATTGCTGCTAAATATAAACCAAGAAAAGTTTTAGAAACAGTAGATTAATGAAAGTGAAGCAAACTAAATACATGAAATTGTCTGGTTTAGAACCCTTGGTTTTAAACGAAAACAGCAACTTTATAAATGTTGGCGAACGAACTAATGTTGCTGGTTCGCGAAAGTTTTTAAGACTTATTAAAGAAGAAAAATTTGATGAAGCTTTAGATATTGCGCGTCATCAAGTAGATGGAGGTGCGCAAATTATCGACGTTAATATGGACGACGGACTAATAGATGGTAAAGAGTCTATGGTGCGTTTTTTAAATCTTATTGCAGCAGAACCAGACATATCAAGAGTACCAATTATGATTGATAGCTCAAAATGGGAAATCATTGAAGCTGGTTTGCAAGTTGTTCAGGGAAAATGTGTGGTGAATTCTATTTCTTTAAAAGAAGGAGAAGAGAAATTTATTTGGGAAGCAAAACAAATAAAACGTTATGGAGCTGCTGTAATTGTTATGGCTTTTGATGAAGTTGGACAAGCCGATAATTATGAGCGCCGAATCGAAATTGCGCAAAGATCATATAGAATATTGGTGGACATTGTCCACTTTCCTTCAGAAGATATCATTTTCGATTTAAATATATTTCCTGTAGCAACCGGTATGGAAGAACACCGTAAAAATGCTATAGATTTTATTGAAGCCACGCGTTGGGTGCGACAAAATCTACCAAACGTTAGTGTAAGTGGTGGAGTAAGCAACGTGTCGTTTTCATTTAGAGGAAATGATGGTGTTCGCGAAGCAATGCATTCGGTTTTTCTATACTACGCTATTCAAGCAGGTATGAATATGGGGATTGTAAATCCAGCACTTTTAGAAGTTTATGATGATATTCCTAAAGATTTATTAGAGTATGTTGAAGATGTTATTTTAGACAGACGCGACGATGCTACCGAGCGATTATTAGATTTTGCCGAAACCGTAAAAGGCTCTAAAGTTGAAAAAGGTTTGGATTTATCATGGCGAGAAAATCCAATTCAAGATAGAATTACTCATGCTTTAGTTAAGGGTATAGATGCTTTTATTATTGAAGATGTAGAAGAAGCAAGATTACAGGCCGAAAAACCTATAGAAGTCATTGAAGGTAATTTAATGATTGGTATGAATGTGGTTGGTGATTTGTTTGGTGAAGGAAAAATGTTTTTACCACAAGTAGTTAAGTCGGCACGTGTAATGAAAAAAGCCGTAGCTTATTTAAATCCGTTTATTGAAGCTGAAAAAGGAGAGTTTCAGCAAGCTGTTGGTAAAGTTTTAATGGCGACTGTAAAAGGCGATGTGCATGATATTGGTAAAAATATTGTAAGTGTAGTTTTGGCATGCAACAATTATGAAATAGTGGATTTGGGCGTAATGGTACCACCAGAAAAAATCATAGCAGAAGCCAAAGCGCATAATGTAGATGCTATAGGTTTATCGGGTTTAATAACACCATCTTTGGATGAAATGGTGTATTTAGCTAAGGAAATGGAGCGTCAAAATTTTACGCTGCCTTTACTTATTGGTGGAGCAACAACATCAAAAGCCCATACGGCAGTTAAAATAGATACACAATATAAAAATGCTGTTGTACATGTAAATGACGCTTCTAGAGCAGTAACGGTTGTGGGAGATTTATTAAATAAAAAAACATCTCATGAATACACTGCCAAGTTAAAAAAGGATTATGATGAGTTTAGAGAAAAGTTTTTAAAACGTGGTAAGGAAAAATCATATATACCTATTATTGAAGCTAGAAAGCGAAAGTATAAGATAGATTGGGAAGCTTCTGTAATTGCAAAACCTAAAGGACTAGGAATACAACGTTTAAAACAATTAAGTTTAAAAGAATTGTTGCCTTTTATAGATTGGAGTCCTTTTTTTAGAAGTTGGGATTTACATGGTAAATACCCTAATATTCTAACGGATGATGTTGTTGGTGAACAGGCTACACAATTGTTTGATGATGCTCAAATCATGATAAAACAAATTGTTGCAAAACAGTTGTTAAAACCAAAAGCAGTTTTTGGGTTGTTTGAAGCAAATACTGTAAATGATGATGATATTTCTGTTAAGAAAAAAGGAAAAGAAATAGCTGTTTTTAGAACTCTTCGTCAGCAATTAAAGAAACGAGATGGAATACCTAACATTGCTTTAGCAGATTTTATAGCACCACAAGAAACAGGTAAAACAGATTATATAGGAGCATTTTGCGTAGGTATTTTTGGAGCACAAGAATTAGCCGATAGTTATAGAAAAAAGGAAGATGATTATAATGCAATAATGGCGCAAGCCATAGCAGACCGTTTTGCTGAAGCTTTTGCTGAATATTTGCATAAACAAGTACGAATAAAACATTGGGGTTATGATGTGAATGAAGAGTTAACCAATGATGAGTTAATTAAAGAAAGTTACAAAGGTATTCGTCCGGCGCCAGGATATCCAGCTTGTCCAGACCATTTAGAAAAAGAAACCATTTGGGAATTATTAGATGTTGAAAAATTAATAGGAGTCAAGCTAACCGAGAGTTTAGCTATGTGGCCAGCAGCTGCAGTTTCAGGATATTATTTTGCAAATCCAGAAGCTAAGTATTTTGGGTTAGGAAAAATCACCGATGATCAAGTAACCGATTATTCAGTTAGAAAAGGAATAACAAAAGATAAAGCTAGAAAATGGTTGCATCCTAATCTAGCAGAAGAATAATTTTAAAAATATAAAATGAGTTCAAAATTTATTGAATTAACCTTAGGTAGTCATATAATTTCTCATGGCTATAATAATGAAAATAAAGAAATCACTGAGGAAGTAGCCGTGAAAGAATTTTCAAAAAAAATAGTAGCACTTTCCAGAATAAAATCTGTAAGTGAAAAATATATTTTAACTGATTATTTGGATGGAAGATGGATTTATTGGGAATATAAAGAAGGGTTTAAAGCAGTAAAAAAAGCATTAATTAAGTAAATGAAAGTAACAGAACACATAAAGAAGGCTAACGGGAAAACATTGTTTTCGTTTGAAATAATTCCGCCAAAAAAAGGAAATAACATTCAGGAATTGTATAATAATATAGATCCTTTAATGGAGTTTAATCCACCATTTATTGATGTAACAACCTCACGAGAGGAATACGTTTATATTGATAAAGGTGAAGGACTTCTAGATAGAAAAATTACACGTATGAGACCCGGAACCGTTGGTATTTGTGCAGCAATTAAACATAAGTACAATGTAGATACAGTGCCTCATGTATTATGTGGTGGTTTTACAAAAGAAGAAACTGAATATTTATTGGTTGATTGTCATTATTTAGGTATTCATAACGTCATGGCATTAAGAGGTGATGCTATGAGTCATCAAAAATATTTTGAACCATCACAAGGTGGACATCAATACGCAACAGAGTTAGTAGCGCAAATTCAGAATTTGAATTTAGGTAAATATTTGCATGATGTTATAGAATCTGAGCATAAATCTGATTTTTGTATTGGTGTAGCTGGTTATCCTGAAAAACACATGGAAGCACCATCTTTACAATCAGACTTAAAACGCCTTAAAGAAAAGGTTGATGCTGGTGCAGATTATGTGGTAACACAAATGTTTTTTAATAACGAAAAGTATTTTGAATTTGTTGAAAAAGCAAAACAAGCAGGTATTAATGTACCTATAATTCCAGGTATAAAACCACTTGCTGTAAAACGTCATTTACAACTTTTGCCTCAAGTTTTTAAAATAGATCTGCCAGAAGATTTAATTAATGAAGTTGAAAAATGTAAAGACAATAAAGCGGTTAGACAAGTAGGTATTGAATGGGCAATTAAACAATCAGAAGAACTTAAAAAAGCAGGCGTTCCTGTTTTACATTATTATTCTATGGGTAAAAGCGATAATATAAAAGCAATTGCATCGCAGTTGTTTTAATTATTCTATATACTTTTGCGCTGTATTTATTTTAAATGAAGAAAAGTATAATCTACGTTTTTTGTCTTTTTTGTTTTCTTGCTTTTACACAAGAAAAAACACATTCATCATATATTGATGTTAATTATTTTAAAGGCAATATAGCTTTACATAATAACGATATACTTCATTTAATCACTGGTCATCCAGAAGGTGTTATTTTAAGTTGGAATAAAAAAACCTATGGATTTAACGATTGGGAACAACGTTTTAACTATCCCGATTATGGTGTGTCTTTTGCTTATCAAGATTTAAAAAATGACGTTTTAGGTAATAACTATTCTTTGTATGCTCATTGTAATTTCTACTTTTTAAAACGAAATTTAATGCTGCGAATTGGGCAAGGTTTAGCATTTACAACAAACCCTTACGACAAAGAAGAAAACTTTAGAAATATCGCCTTTGGCTCTAAGTTTATGAGTAGTACTTATGTGATGTTAAACTATAAGAAAGAACGATTGTTTAATAGATTTGGATTGCAAACAGGACTATCTTTAATTCATTATTCAAACGCTAATGTTAAGGCACCAAATACAAGCATAAATTCAGTTACATTTAATGTAGGAGTTACGTATAATTTAGATGATGACGAATTAGAGTTTCAAGAAACTTTAGATGAAAATGACAAAAAATTCACGGAACCTATAAAATATAATTTAGCATTTAGAACAGGAATTAATGAAAGTGATGTTGTAGGTAGTGGTCAATTTCTATTTTATATTTTTTCTGCTTATGCAGATAAAAGAATCAATAGAAAAAGTGCTTTTCAATTAGGAACAGATGTGTTTTTTTCAAATTTCTTAAAAGAACTTATTTATTATCAAAGTGTTGCAGGACTTGGTGAAAATATAACTGGAGAAGAAGATTATAAACGTGTTGGTGTTTTTGCGGGACACGAGTTATTTATTAGTAGAACATCATTAGTTACTCAATTAGGATACTATGTATATTATCCATTTGATTTTGAAGGTCGAACCTATTTTAGAATAGGATTAAAACGATATTTTAGTAATAAATGGTTTGGTTCAATAACACTAAAATCTCATGGAGCAAAAGCTGAAGCTGTAGAATTAGGAGTTGGTTTAAGATTGTAAATAATCTGTCATTCCGCACTTGATGCGGAATCCACAAAGATAGATTCTGCGTAGTAGCGCAGAATGACAAAATAAATAATGAGAAAGTTAATTTATATAATATCAATATTTTTTATAATCGCTTGTGATAGCGAGAATGCAAACGATTGTTTTCAAAAAACAGGAAACATTATTCAACAAGAAGTTGTTGTAGATTCATTTGATAAAATATTTGTAAATAGAGATATAGAACTCATCATTAAAGAAGGCGCAATACAACAAGTTCTTATTGAGACTGGTGAAAATTTAATGAATGATGTTGAAGCTTTTGTTTTGGATGGTAAGCTTATACTCACAGATAATAACAACTGTAATTATGTACGCAGTTATGGTATTACAAAAATTTTTGTCACTTCACCAAATATTTCAGAAATTAGTAGTTCTACACAGTATGATATTAGTTCTGACGGGGTTTTAACTTATCCAAGTTTAACTATTTTATCAGAGGATTTTAATAATCCTGAAAACGAATTTACAAGCGGTAATTTTAAGTTTCAAATTGATAATAATAGTTTCAGATTAGTGTTTAATAATTTGTCTAATTGTTTCATTTCTGGAAGAACTAATAATTTGAATATTACTTTTGCTGCAGGAACGTCTCGTTTTGAAGGTCGAAATTTAGTCGCCGAAAATGTAAATATTTGGAACAGGAGTTCAAACGATATGATTGTAAATCCGCAACAATCTATTACTGGTAGGATTTCAGGAACAGGAAATGTTATTGCAGTAAACGAACCACCTATTGTTGATGTGGAAGAGCAGTATAAAGGGCGATTAATTTTTGAATAAATCTACAGACTGCTTTGCTATTTCTAACTCTTCATTAGTTGGGATTACTAAAATCTTAATGTTTGAATTTTCAGTATGTATTGCTCGTATAGAATTTGATTTTTCTTTGTTTAGTTCAGTATGTAATTGAATACCTAAAAAATCTAAATCTTTGCAAACCAATGCTCTTATTTTAGATGAGTTTTCTCCAATACCGGCAGTAAATACAATAGCATCTAGCCCGTTTAAAATAGCAGCATAACTTCCAATATATTTTTTTATACGATAAGCATTCATTTGTAATGCTAATTGGCAAGCTTTATTCCCTTTTTCTGCCTCTGCTTCAATATCTCTTAAATCACTAAACCCTGTTAAGCCTAACATGCCACTTTTTTTTTGTAAAAGCGTATTAATATCGTCAAGTGAATAATCGAATTTTTTAGCTAAATGAAATATTATTGACGGATCGATATCTCCAGAACGTGTACCCATAATCAATCCACTATTAGGTGAAAATCCTAAAGAATGGTCTATGCTTTTTCCATTTTTTATAGCGGTCATGCTGCAACCATTTCCTAAGTGTATGGTGATAATATTTGATTTTTCTTTTCCTAAATATTCAATGGTTTTTTCTGAAACGTATTTGTGGCTTGTGCCATGAAATCCATACAAACGAATATTGTATTTATCTGAAAACTCATTTGGAATGGCATATTTATATGCATGCTCAGGTATAGATTGATGAAATGCTGTATCAAAAACCGCAACTTGTTTAGCATTTGGAAAAATTGCTTCAGCAACTTCAATACCTTGCAAATTAGCTGGATTGTGTAGAGGTGCTAACGATGAAAGTTCTTTAATTTTTTCTTTAACAATACTTGTGATTTCAGTGGTGTCACTAAAATATTTTCCACCATGAACCACACGATGTCCAACTATATTAATATCATTAACAGATTTAATAATACCAGTATCTTTATTAAGCAATTGTTCAGCTAGTAATTCTAAACCTACTTTATGATTGGGTATTGAGTTAACAAATTCAATAGAATTATTTTCACTATTAAACTTGAATTTAGCATCATTAAATCCAATTCTTTCTATTAAACCAGAACAAAGAATATTTTCTTTTGGCATAGAGAATAATTGAAACTTTAATGAAGAGCTTCCGGAATTTAAAACTAATACTTGTTGCATATTAAAGATCTTGGGCTTGTATAGCGGTTATAATTACGGTACTGTAAATATCATCTGCAGTACAACCTCTACTTAAATCGTTTACTGGTTTGTTTAATCCTTGTAAAATTGGGCCAATTGCTAATGCATCAGTTTCACGTTGAACAGCTTTATAGGTATTGTTTCCTGTATTTAAATCTGGGAAAATTAAAACATTGGCTTGTCCTGCAACTTCAGAATTAGGTAATTTGCTTTTACCAATACGCATATCTACAGCAGCATCGTATTGAATTGGACCTTCAATTTTTAATTCAGGTGCTTTTGCTTTAACTATTTCGGTGGCTTTTCTAACTTTATCTACATCTTCACCTTGGCCTGATTCGCCTGATGAGTATGATAACATGGCTATTTTTGGTTCAACTCCAAAATCTTTAGCTGTTTTCGCTGAAGATATTGCAATTTCAGCCAGTTGTTCTGCATTTGGATTTGGATTAATAGCGCAGTCACCAAATATGGATACACGGTCTTCTAAGCACATGAAGAATACTGAAGAGACAATATTTACATCTGGTTTTGTTTTTATAAATTGTAATGCAGGGCGTAATGTATGTGCTGTAGTATGCGCTGCACCTGAAACCATACCATCAGCATGTCCTTTGTAAATCATCATAGTGGCGAAATACGATACATCTGTCATAGCATCTCTGGCCATATCTAAGTTTACATTTTTATGCTTTCTGAGTTCATAAAATGTATTTACATAATCTTGGAAATGAGGCGATTTAGTTGGAGAAATTATATTTACATCTTCAATATTTAATGGAATGTCATATTTAGTAATACGTTCTTTTATTTTTTCCTTTTCACCAATCAAGGTTAAATTAACAACCTGAGCATCTATTAATCTTACAGCTGCACGTAATACCCTATCATCATAACCTTCTGGTAATACAATATGTTTTTTATGTTTTAAGGCACGTTGCAGTAAATTGTACTGAAACATTCTTGGTGTAAAAATATCAGATTTAAAAGTGATTAATTCCTCTGCAAACTTGTCTGTATTTACATGTTTTTCAAAAGTGGCTATAGAGGTCTCAATTTTTTCTGTGTTTTCGGCATATATTCTAGATCTTATAGTACCTATGGTATTGGTAACATAAAAAGTACCATCTTTAACACTAATTATTGGTACAACACTAGAAAGTCCTTCAATTAATTTTAAAATAGTGTCATCAGGAATTAATCCACCAGTTAAAATAATTCCAGAAATTTTAGGGTAGTTTTTTGAGATGTTGGCTTGTAGCGCACCCAAAATAATATCTGCTCTATCGCCAGGAGTAATAACTAGAGTGTTATCTTTTAAATGTGTTAGGTAGTTTCTTAATTGCATAGCCCCAACATTAAAGTTTTCAGATTGATTGTTAATCATATCTTCACCAAAAAGAATGTTTCCGTTTAGTGTTTTTGTGATTTCTTTGATTGTAGGACTTGCTAAACTTTTAACTTTAGGAATTACAGTAATATTGGTGCCATTATTAATGCGTTCTTCTAATAATGATTTTAAAGCCGATGTAGTTTCTGGATTTATTTTATTGGTCATTATAGAAATCACATCTACTTCTTCCTTAAATGTATCATGAGCTAACTGAACATTATCTACTATTTCTGATTGTTCTTTACCGTCTCCTTGAGAAACAATAATTACAGGTAAACCTAAATTCTTAGAGATTAATATATTAATGTCTAATTCTAAACTGGAGTTTTCATGCGAAAAATCGGTACCTTCAACTAAAACAAAATCAAATCGTTCTTCTAGATACTTGTACTTTTTAATGATTTCGTCTATAGCATCGCCAGATTTTCCTTTGTTGTACAAATCCAAAATTTGACTTCTGGTATAAGCGAATGTTTTTTTATAATTGATGTCGATTTCAAAATGCGATATCACAGTGTTTATGTGATTATCCATTTCTCCTGCTTTTGTATCTTCTATAATAGGTCTGAAGTAACCTACTTTTGCAGTTTTACCTAATAGCATTCTCATCAGTCCGAGAACAACAACAGATTTACCGCTATTAGGTTCTATTGTTGCAACATATATTCCTTTACTCATTTTAGAGTTTTTGTAGTATAACAAAGATAGTTTATTAGTCGGTTTTAATGAAATAAACCATTTTGTTGGGGTTATTAATGCTACAAAACTAAGACGTTCTTGTTTGAGTGAAGATGACATTTGTCATACTCCAAAATAATTTTTTTTAAATATTAATTGTTGGGAATAAAGCCAAATTTAACTGGTTAATTCTCTAAATAAACTTTCTAAACTTGCATTTTTTTGATTAAGTTGAAGGATTTTTAGTTGATTATCATGTGCAAAATCAAACACATAAGAACGCATATCTTCAGATGTTTTAAAAGTAATTTCGTAAACAAAATCGTATGTGTTAACCACATTTTTTACTTTAGGTAATTGTTTTAAAAAAGCATCTTCAACACGGTAATCAAACTCTACAATAACGGTTTGTTCTTTTTCGTCTCTTAGCTCTTTTAGTTTTTTATCTGCAACAATTTCACCTTTATTAATAATAATAACACGGTCGCACATGGCTTCAACTTCTTGCATAATATGTGTTGAGAGGAATACCGTTTTAGTTTTACCAATGGTTTTAATTAAATTTCTAATATCTACCAATTGGTTGGGGTCTAAGCCTGTTGTAGGTTCATCTAAAATTAAAACATCAGGGTTGTGCAATAAAGCATTGGCTAAACCAACCCGTTGACGATACCCTTTGGATAACTGACCAATTTTTTTATGAGATTCTGGAGTTAAACCAGTTAGTTCTATAACTTCGTCTATACGCTGTTTGCTAACCTTATAAATATTTGCATTAAAAGCTAAATATTCTTTAATAAACATGTCTAAATATAAAGGATTGTGCTCTGGTAAATAGCCTACACTTTGTTGGACTTGTTGTTTGTTTTTATTTACATCAAATCCATTTACTTTAGCAACTCCTTCATTTGCATTTAAGTAGGTAGTTAGAATTTTCATCATAGTAGATTTTCCTGCACCATTAGGTCCTAAAAAACCAACAATTTCTGGTTTATCTACTTTAAAAGATATTTGGTTTAAGGCTTTCTGATTACCATAAAGTTTTGAAACTCCCTCTACTTGAATAGACATAATTAAAATTATTTGTTCAAAAATAATTGATTATATAATGTAAAGGAAGTTTTGCTGTAAAATCTTTAAATCTTTTAGGAGAATGATAAAAAAGGTTTTATTGAATTTTTATTTCTTAAATAATTAATTACTTTAGCGACATAATTAAGACAATGACAGTATATTATACATATTTTAACAACTGGTTTTATTTCTTTTATAGCAAAAGGAACGAGACATTGTATGTATAATTTATAATAATAAATTTAAATATGGGTCTCGATGAAAATCGAGACTTTTTTTTGTTTAACAATTGATTGAATACTTAAAATAATAGGAAATATTGATTAAAACGGTTGCAATACAAGGCGTAAAAGGATCTTTTCATCATATTGTTTCAGAACAATTTTTTGAAAAAGGAGTTGATGTTATCGAGTGTTTAACATTCGATAGGGTTGTAGATTCTTTAATAACAGAAGAATGCGATTCTGCTATAATGGCTTTAGAGAATTCTATTGCAGGCTCCATAATTCCCAATTATGCGTTAATCGATAAATACGGATTGCATATTGTTGGCGAGCATTATTTAGATATTCAGCATAATTTAATGGCGCTTCCAAATCAAAATATTTCAGATATCAAGGAAGTCTATTCTCACCCTATGGCATTGTTGCAATGTAAAGAGTTTTTTAAGGAATACCCGCATATTAAACTTGTTGAAGATAAAGATACTGCCGAGGTAGCTCAACGTATTGAAGAGCAACAATTACAAGGTGTTGGAGCAATTGCAAGTGTTATGGCAGCCGAAATATTTAACTTAGATATTTTAGCACATAGTATACAAACTATAAAGCATAACGAAACACGTTTTGCTATTGTAAAACGTACAAATTCTGAAGTTCCAGAAGAAGAGATCAACAAAGCGTCAGTGAAATTTGAAACCGATCATAAACGAGGCAGTTTAGCGGCCATTTTAAATGTAATGAGCGATTGTAAATTAAACTTAACTAAAATTCAGTCGTTACCAATTGTTGAAACACCTTGGAAATATGCGTTTTTTGTTGATGTTACTTTTGAAACGTATTCAGATTTTAAAAAAGCAAAATCTATAATAGAAATTATGGGAGAAGGCTTTAAAGTATTAGGAGAATATAAAAATGCAAAGCTATGATTGAAGTAGCAAAACGCTTACATACCGTTGAAGAATACTACTTCTCAAAAAAATTAAGAGAAGTTAATTTAATGATTGCAAATGGCAAACCTGTAATTAATTTAGGTATTGGTAGTCCAGATTTGCAACCGCCACAAAAAGTGGTTGATGCCATAACAGAAAGTCTTTTACATCCTAATGCTCATAAATATCAAAGCTATCAAGGATTACCAGAGCTTAGAGATGCTATTTCTAGGTTTTATAAAGAACATTACTCAGTTAATTTAAGTTCGTTAACAGAGGTGTTGCCATTAATGGGAAGTAAGGAAGGGATTATGCATATTTCTATGACATATTTAAATGAAGGCGATGAGGTTTTAATCCCAAACCCAGGATATCCAACTTATCAATCAGTAACAAAATTAGTAGGAGCTAAGGGTGTTTTATATGAATTAGATGAAACCAATAATTGGTTGCCAGATTTTAAAGCTTTAGAACAATTAGATTTAAGTAAGGTGAAATTGATGTGGGTAAATTATCCGCACATGCCAACAGGAGCTAAACCAACTAAACATTTGTTTGAAGAATTGGTGGCCTTTGGTAAAAAACACAATATTTTAATTGTAAACGACAATCCGTATAGTTTTATATTAAACGATAACCCAAAAAGTATTTTAAGTGTTGATGGCGCAAAAGAGGTTTGCTTAGAGTTAAACTCATTAAGTAAAACTTTTAATATGGCCGGTTGGCGTGTAGGTATGGTTGTTGGTAGCAGCACGCATATAAATAACATTTTAAAAGTTAAAAGTAATATGGATTCTGGAATGTTTTATGGCATTCAAAAGGGAGCAATAGAAGCTTTAAAATGTTCAAAAATGTGGTTTGCTACTTTAAATAATGTATATCAAAAACGTAGAAATTTGGTGTGGCAATTAGCAGAGGCTTTAAATTGTACTTACGACAAAAATGCTTCAGGACTTTTTGTATGGGCAAAATTGCCAGCATATTTAAAGTCTGAAGAGTTTATAGATATAATTTTAAAAGAAAATCACGTGTTTATTACACCGGGAACCATTTTTGGTAATAAAGGAGAAGGTTATATAAGGTTTTCTTTATGTGCATCAACTGAAGATTTAGAAGAAGCAATCGCAAGAGTTAAATAGAGATGAAAAATATATATATCATAGGGGTTGGATTAATAGGTGGAAGTCTTGCTATAGATATCAAGAAGAATAATCCGGAGGCGATTATACACGGTATTAGCAGAAAGCAAACTACTTTAGATGAAGCTTTATCACTTAAACTAATTGATAAGAAAGCCACTTTAGATGATGTTGAAAATGCCGATTTAGTTATCATAGCAATTCCTGTTGATGCAACTGTAAAATTATTACCAAGCATTTTAGATAAAATATCAGATGAAGGATTGGTTGTAGATGCAGGCTCAACAAAAGTAGATATCTGTAAAGAGGTTGAAAATCATCCAAAGCGTAGAAATTTTTTAGCAATGCATCCTATAGCAGGAACAGAATATTCTGGACCAACTGCTGCTTTAAGTGGTTTGTTTGAAGGTAAAACAAATATTGTTTGCGAGGTTGAAAAAACAACATTCAAGCTTCAAGAAAAAGCCTTAAAACTTTTTACAGATATAGGTATGCGTATTCGTTACATGAATCCGGAAGCTCACGATAAACACATTGCATATATGTCGCATTTATCGCATATCAGTTCGTTTATGTTGGGTAAAACGGTAATTGAAAAAGAAAAAAACGAGCGTGATATTTTTGATATGGCAGGTAGTGGATTTGCATCCACAGTGCGTTTAGCAAAAAGCTCGCCAGCTATGTGGACACCCATATTTAAACAAAACAAAACAAATGTTATTGAAACATTAGAAGAGTATATTACAAATCTCACACATTTTAAAGAGTTGATGAAACAAGATGATTTTGAAGCTATTTTTAACGAGATGGAAAACACCAATTACATAAAAGATATTTTAAAAGGAATTAGTTAAGAGTAAAATTATGGAAAACAAAAAAGAAATGAGAAACTGGTTAGATGATTTAAAATTAGATCATCCATTGGTAATTGCAGGACCTTGTAGTGCAGAGACAGAAGAACAGGTTTTAAAAATTGCACATGATTTAAAAGATACCGATGTTAATTATTTTAGAGCAGGTATCTGGAAACCAAGAACAAGACCAGGAATGTTTGAAGGTGTAGGAGGTTTAGGTTTAAAATGGCTGCAAAAAGTTAAGGAAGAAACAGGAATGAAGATTACTACAGAAGTAGCTAATGCAACACATGTTAAACTAGCTTTAGAACATGATGTTGATATGTTATGGATTGGTGCACGTTCTACCGTAAGTCCGTTTATTATGCAAGAAATTGCAGATGCACTTGAAGGTACAGACAAGCCTGTGTTGGTAAAAAACCCTGTAAATCCAGATTTAGCACTTTGGCTAGGAGGCATTGAGCGTATTTACAGTTCGGGTGTTAAAAATATTGGAGCTATTCATAGAGGTTTTTCAACATACGAAAAAACTAAATACAGAAATAATCCAGAATGGCAATTAGCTATTGAGTTTCAAAATAAATTTCCAGATATTCCTTTAATTAACGATCCGTCACATATTACAGGTAAAAGAGATATGATTTTTGATGTGTCTCAAACCGCTTTAGATTTAAACTTTGATGGATTAATGATTGAAACCCATTTCGATCCTGATAATGCATGGAGTGATGCAGCACAACAAGTAACACCAAGTAGTTTAGTTCAAATTATGAAAGATTTGAAAATAAGAAAAGAAAGCAATGCTGAAGCAGAATACATGAGTGCTTTAAATAATTTAAGAGCTCAGATTGATGTCGTTGATAATCAAATTATCGATTTACTAGGAAAACGTATGAAAGTAGCTGATGGAATTGGCGAACTTAAAAAAGATAAAAATGTAGCCGTTTTACAATCTAAACGTTGGAATGAAATTTTAGGTAAAATGGTTCTTGAAGGAGAGTCAAAAGGATTAAGTGAAGAGTTTGTTTTAAAAATGTTTAAAGCTATTCACCAAGAATCAATTAATCATCAAGAGAAGATTTTAAATGGATAATAATCCATTAAAATAATATGTTAAAAAATCCGATAATTTATTGTCGGATTTTTTTTATTTTTGATTGAATGAAATTTAAAAACCTTCTCAAAATCATTTTTTTGTGTATTGCCAATTATCTAACTGCGCAAAATACCTTAAATCATTATATACCCAACAATATAGATTCTCTCAAAGTTTATTTGAAGAAAATCAATCAAAATCAAATAAATAAAATAGATGGGCAATTTTCATCTAAAATTAAGAAACTCTATAAAGATAGAGATGAAAAAGTAGTTGAATCTATAGAGGACAGTGTTTACATTTTTAATTCTGAAATAAAAAATCACTTAAATAAAGTCCTCCAACAAGTTTATTCTTCTAATCCAGAAATTAACTCAAATGATTTTTATTTTTTTATAAAAAATTCAATTGTGCCCAATGCAGCGTGTTACGGAGATGGTATGTTTGAAATTTATTTAGGGTTATTTACTAAGTTAGACTCTGAGGATGAATTAGCATTTATCATATGTCATGAAATAGCTCACAAATTACTAAATCATTCCTTAAACAGTATTTCAAAAAAAGTAGCTTCAGTAAATTCAAAAGAAACTAAGCAAAAGATAAGAAGTTTGAAGAGAATGGAGTATGGGCAAACAAGGGCTGCACTTTCTGTAATAGATGAATTGAATATAGATTTTCTTGACCATTCAAAAGAAGTAGAAGCGCAAGCAGATTCTTTAGGTTTCTTATTGTATTCTAAAACTAAATACAATATATATAGTGCTCTTTCTTCATTAGAGAAACTGGAAAAAGTAGATGAAATGATTTTGCATCATGATGTAAAATTAGATAGTGTTTTTAATTTTGAAGGTTATCCATTTCAATCGTATTGGCTTAAAGAAAACACTTCACTTTTTGATACTACCGAAGAAATAAATGAATTTAGTTTAGTTTCAGACACATTAAAAACACATCCAGAAATTGAATTCAGAGTTAATAAATTGATTAAAGATTTTAATTTAGAAAGTAACAATATTGATATTGAAGAATATATAACCAAGTTTAAAAGTTTAAAACAAATATCACATTTACATAGTATAGAATTTACTCTAGATTTAAAATTATTAGATGTTGCTATTTACCAATTGATTGAAAAGTTTAATAATAAAGAAATAGATGAAGGTTATTATTATACAAAAATGGCAAAAGCTTTAAGACTTATATATGAGGTTAAGAAAAACCATGAGTTAGGTAAGTATGTTCCTTTTAAAAGTCGTTTTTCTGATGAAAAACAACTTAATGTAATAAGACTCTTTTTGCACAATTTAGAACTCAATGAAGTTGAAAAAATTGGACTTGCTTTTTGCGCGGTAATTGAGAGTAAAAAGATAAATAATCCTGATTTTAATGACACAATAGAATTTTTTAAATCCATAAATAATTAACCAACAACAATAAAAAAATGAGAAAACTTTTAACTTTAATCGGCTTGTGTGTACTAAGTTTAGCATTAAATGCACAAGAAAAAACACTTAATGAAATCACAGAATTTAAAATAAAAAATTCAGGTGCATTAATGGATAAAAATAATGATGTAGATGGTTATTATTTTTATTATGAAGTAGATAAGTTAAAAAAAGGACAGCGTGAATATGCTATAAGAATGCTAGATAATAATTTAAATGATTTAGCTACAAAATCTTATGTTGATTCAAAAAACACTTTTTTAGGAGATAGCAAATTTAATAATCAAGCATTAATGTTTGCTATGATAAATTTAAAAGACAAGCAATATAAACTTGTGACTTTTGATAGGCAAGGAAATCAAGGTGAGGATATTGTAATACCTGTAAATAAGAAAGAGATGAAATATTTGTCTTATGCTGTTAAATCAGGAAATTTCAATTTGTTACTCCCAGTGGATAATAAGGGGTTTTTGTTTAATTATATTAGAGACAATAAAAAATTAGGATATGGTTTAAAATATATTCCAACAGATGGAGGTCAATCATGGGACTATAATTCTCCTGATGAGTCCAGTAAAATATTGAATATAAATCCAATAGAAGTAAATGAAGAAGTGTTAGTGGCATTAGAGAGTTCCAAAAAATCTATGCTTAGTCAAAAAGTAAATTTTAAAGTTTTGGTTATTGATATTAAAACAGGAAAGTTACTTTTTGAGAAAGAATTTGATAAAGAAAATAACCCTAGGCTAATAACAAATGCATTTTTAACTGAAGATAAAAAAGTGGTTTTATTAGGTGAATATTTTGCAAAGGATGATAATGTAATTAAGGATAAGAGTTTGGGTATTTTTGCTCAGGTAAATGAATTATCTGGTGAAGTTGTATCGGATAGTAAAGTAAGTTGGAAAGATAAAATTGATCAGATGATGCCAGCAGAATCTAATGGTAAAAAATATAAACGCGGTTATGTTTATTTTCATGATATCGTTCGAACACAAAAAGGAACTTATTACTGTATTGGAGAAAGATACAGAAAAACAGCAAGTGCTGCTGGTATTGCAGCTGCTGCTTTAGGCGGTGGAGGTTCAGTTACTCAATTAACCATTACAGACGCTGTTGTTTTTGAGTTTGATGAAAGTTTTAATCTTCAAGATATTCAAGTATTCAAAAAAGGTAAATCAAGAGCGCCTAGTCTTTTAGATGTAGGTAGCCCTCAACTTAATGCGCATGCTTTAAAAGCTTTTGGGGCTTTTGATTATCAATTTACACAGTTGGATGTAGATAGAGATAGGTTTTATGCTTCTTTTATCGATTATGAAAGACTGAAGGGAGAAGAAAATAAATTTGCTTTTAAATCAATAATATATAATGATGGAAATTTGTCTGAAGATAAAATTTATTTAAAAAAATCTAAAGGAAAAATTAGGTTTAGAGTAATGCCTGCGAAATTAGGGCACGTAATGCTTTTAGAGTACAATAAAAAAGAAAAAACATTACAAATTCATTTAGAGAAACTTAATATTCAATAAGAAAGAACCAAAAAAATAAATTAAAGCCTCACAATTGTGAGGCTTTTTTGTTTGTATTGCAAACTTATTATTTCCATCTTTGTAGTAATGACAGGACAAGTTTACAAATCTACAGGAAGTTGGTATACCGTTAAAACCGATTTGGGGCACACATATGAGTGCCGCATAAAAGGTAAATTCCGCATAAAAGGTATTAAAAGCACTAACCCAATTGCGGTTGGTGATATAGTAGATTTTGAATTAGAAACCGATAATAATCAAGAATCTGGTATCATTTATAATATACATGATAGAACCAATTACATTGTTAGAAAATCTGTAAACTTATCTAAGCAAACACATATTATTGCAGCAAATTTAGATCAGGTATTTTTAATGATAACCATTAATAATCCACCAACTTTAACCAGTTTTATCGATCGATTTTTAGTAACTGCAGAAGCCTATTCTATTAAAACCATATTGTTATTTAATAAAATAGATACTTATGATGAAGAGGCGCTTAATGAGGTGAAATATTTAGCGCACGTTTATAGAACAATTGGTTATGAATGCATTGGAGTATCTGCAAAAACAGGTAAGAATGTAGATAAGGTTAAAGCTTTAATGCAAGATAAAGTTAGTATGTTTTCAGGGCATTCTGGAGTAGGTAAATCTACTTTGGTAAATATCATAGAACCAGGTTTAAACATTAAAACAAAAGAAATTTCAACTTTATATATGCAAGGTCAACACACTACAACCTTTGCAGAAATGTTTGATTTGAGTTTTGGAGCCAAAATTATTGACACACCAGGAATAAAAGGTTTTGGTGTAGTAGATATGGATAAAGAAGAAGTAGGTGATTACTTTCCAGAAATTTTTAAATTAAAACAAGATTGTAAGTTTAATAATTGTTTACATATTAAAGAACCAAATTGTGCTGTTAAGAAAGCTTTAGATAATGATGAAATAGCTTTTTCTCGCTACCGAAGCTATTTGCAAATTGTTGAAGGTGAAGATGAAAATTACAGAACCGACAACTGGGATAAAGAATAAGAATGAAAGTAATTATTCAACGTGTTTTAAAAGCAAGTGTTACTATTGATGGAAATAAAGTAGCTTCAATTTCGCAAGGGCTTTTAATTCTTTTGGGAATTATAAATGAAGACATTAAAGAGGATATTAATTGGCTTTCAAACAAAATAACTAACCTAAGAATTTTTGGTGATGAAAATGGTGTGATGAATAAATCTATAAAAGAAGTTGATGGTGAGGCTATTATAGTGAGTCAATTTACTTTACATGCGTCTACAAAAAAAGGAAACAGACCCAGCTATATAAAAGCAGCAAAACCAGATGTAGCTATTCCGCTTTACGAAGCGTTTGTAAAACAGTTAGAAATAGATTTAGGTAGACCAGTTCAAACAGGTCAATTTGGAGCCGATATGAAAGTGGAGTTACTTAATGATGGACCGGTTACCATTATAATCGATTCAAAAAATAAAGAATAGTGGCATCTGCTTTCGGTCATAGCATTGTTGGGTTTACATTAACAAAAATAATAGATTCAAAAAACACAAAACGGCTATTACTCGCAGCTATTTTTTCAACCATTTTACCAGATTTTGATGTTATAACATTTAAGTTTGGAATAGCTTACGAGCATCCTTTGGGGCATCGTGGGTTTACACATTCCATTCTTTTTTCAATAATTTGGGCACTACTACTCATGTTTATATTTGGAAAAAAGAACAAGCTAGTATGGTTTTTAGTAATCTTTCTATCCACATTATCTCATGGAATTCTAGATGCCATGACATCAGGAGGAAAAGGTATTGGTTTTTTTATTCCTTTTAATAATGAGCGTTTCTTTTTTCCGTTTAGAGGTATAAAAGTATCACCCATAGGAATATCTGAATTTTTTTCCACTTGGGGATTAAAAGTGCTTTTTAGCGAAATTAAGTTTATAATTTTACCTTGTTTTATTATCTTAGGTGTAAGATTTTTAGCAATAAAAACTAACAAGTAAGAAATTAAAATATGATTTTTCTCATAAAATTAGAGAAGATATTGTTATAGTTTTAAGGCTTAAAGTATCATACAACCAACCGACCAACTACATGATTTTAAGAAGTATATTGAAAATTATACTGTTTTTTACAACATCAGTTATTTTTTCTCAAGAAAATTTATATTCCAGTTTAACAATTCCAGAACATCTTAAAGAAAACGCCAATGCGGTTATTAGATTAAATGAGACCAAAATTTCATTAAAATCTTCTAATGAAATGGTTGTAAAAGGGAGAAGAATAATTACCATATTAAATAAATATGGAGATAGAAATATTGATGCATATATGCATTACGATAATAGTAGAAATATAAAATCTCTTCAAGCTTTGGTTTTTGATGCATATGGAGAAGAAATCAAAAAAATTAAAATAAAAGATTTTAAGGATGTTAGTGCTGTAGATGGAGGTACATTGTATTCAGACTCTAGAGTAAAATATTTGAGATATACCCCAATAGATTACCCTTATACTATTGAATTTACATACGAAACTTATACAAATAATACAGCCTTTATACCGTCTTTTAGACCTGTTACAGATTATTATGTTAGTGTGGAGTCAAGTGAATTCTCAATTAACTATCCTGAAACTTTAAGTATAAGAAAAAAGGAAAATAATATAGAAGGTTTACAATTAGAAAAAGAAGATGAAGTAGGAATGATAAGTTATAACATTAAGAATATTGAATCTTTTAAACCAGAAGATTATAGTCCCTCTATTTTAGATGTAATTCCTAATGTTTTATTTGCATCAAAGCAGTTCACCTTAGAAGGTGTATATGCAGAAGTTGAAAATTGGGATGATTTTGGAAAATGGATGTATCATGATTTAATTAAGGGTACACATGATTTATCTTCTCAAACCATTAACATGATTCAGGATTTAGTTAAAAATGAAACAAGTGATATTGATAAAGCTAAAAAGATATACCAATATGTACAAGATAAAGTTAGATACATAAGTGTACAAGTGGGAATAGGTGGCTGGAAACCTTTTAATGCTTCATATGTTGATGAGGTTGGTTATGGAGATTGTAAAGCATTAACAAATTATACAATGTCTCTTTTAAAAGCCATTGATATTGAGTCAAATTATACTGTTATTTATGCTGGTAGTTCACAAAGAAATTTAGAGAAAAATTTTAGTGCGATGCAAGGAAATCATGTTATTTTATCAATACCCAATAATGATGAAAATATTTGGTTAGAGTGCACAAGCCAAAAACTGCCTTTTGGTTTTATTGGCGATTTTACTGATGATAGAGATGCATTGGTTATAACCCCAGAAGGAGGTGAAATAGTTCATACAAAAAAGTATGAAACAGAAGAAAATAGTCAGTATATAAAAGGAAACTATGTCGTTTCTGATGATGGAGAAATTAAAGTAAATGTTAATATAACTTCTGAAGGAATTCAATATGATGATAAATATTGGTTGGAATCAGAAATAGAGCGCGATATAGATGTACACTATAAAAAAAGATGGAAATATATAACTAACATAAATATAGATAGTTTTAATATTAATAATGATAAAACTAATATTAAATTTATTGAAGATGTTAGCTTTAAAGCATCTAATTACACAAAAAAAGCGGGAAATAGAATGTTGTTAACTGTTAATGCTTTAAATAGAAATACAGACATTCCAGATCGTTATAGAAGTAGAAAATTTCCTTTAAAAATAAATAGAGGCTTTATTGATAAAGATGAAGTTGAAATTATATTACCACCAAGTTACAAAGTAGAATCTTTACCTACAGAAAAGATAATAGAAAATAAATTTGGGAGCTATAAAATCAATATCTCTGAAAAGGATGAGAAAACTCTGGTTTATAAAAGAGAGTTTATTGTAAATGATGGCGAATTTCCTAAAGAAGATTACAATAAATTTAGAATTTTTTACAAAGAAGTATCTAAATATGATAACGCAAAAATAGCATTAATTAAAAACCAATAACACTATGAGACTTTCTATTCTTTTATTAGTATTTTTTATAAGTTTTACAGGATTTGCACAGGATTATGATTTTGGTAAAATATCAAAAGAAGAGTTGATAGAAAAATTTAACCCTTTAGATTCATCAGCCAGTGCAACCTATTTATACAAATATAGAAGAACGTATTATAATTATGTTCAAGGTCAGGGTTTTCAATTAATAACCGATGTTCATGAAAGAATTAAAATATATAATCAAGAAGGGTTTAAATATGCAACTAAGTCTATTATGCTATATAGAGATAATTCTACTAGAGAAAAGGTAGGCAATTTAAAAGCTTATACCTACAATTTAATTAATAATAAAATAGATGATGTTAAGCTTAAAAAAGATGGTGTATTTAATACAGAAAAATCTAGTTATTTTGATGAAACTAAATTTACAATGCCCAATGTAAAAGAGGGTTCTGTAATAGAATATGAATATAAATTAATTTCTCCCTTTTATTGGAATGTTGATGAGTTTGAGTTCCAACATGATATTCCAGTTAAAAAAATATACGCCAAAATCGAAATTCCAGAGTATTTCAATTTTAAAGTTAATACAAAAGGATATTTACTGGTAACACCAGAGTCTTCAAGTAAAAGAGGAAAAATTACATTTAATGATAGAACAAGAACAGAAGGTAGGTTAGGAGCTTCAAAAACCACATTTAGTTCATCAAGTATAGATTTTCAAACTTATATTACATCATATAATATTAATAACATACCAGCTTTAAAAGATGAACCTTATGTAAATAATATTAATAATTATAGGTCATCGGTAAAATATGAGCTTTCTTATACTAAATTCCCTAATTCTCCAATGGATTTTTATTCAACTACTTGGGAAGATGTAGTTAAAACTATATATAAAAGTTCTAATTTTGGTGAGGAATTAAATAAAACAGGATATTTTGAAGATGATATAGATGCTATAATTGCTACAACATCAGACCCATTTAATCGATTATCTTTAATTTTTGATTTTGTAAAGTCTAAAGTAAAATGGAATGAGTATTATGGTAAATATACAGACAAAGGAGTAAGAAAAGCATATAAAGAACAAGTAGGTAATGTTGCAGAAATTAATTTAATGCTTACATCTATGCTTCGTCATGCTGGCCTAAATGCGAATCCTGTGCTAGTAAGTACAAGAAATAATGGTATTCCTTTGTTTCCAACAAGAATTGGTTATGATTATGTTATTTCTTGTGTTGAAATGCCGGAAGGGAATATTTTACTTGATGCTACAAGTAAATATGGTTCACCAAACATTTTACCATATAGAGTTTTAAATTGGGATGGTAGAATAATAAGAAAAGATGGTAATTCTACTTTGGTAAGTTTATACCCAAAAACAAACTCAAAGAATACAGTAACTATGGTGGTTAAGTTAGATGAAGAAGGTAGTATTGAAGGGAATTATCGTATTTCAAAAACAAATCATAATGCGTTGTCTTATAGAGTAAAATTTAATAATGCAAATGAAAATGATTTTTTAGAAAAATTAGAAAATAAATATGGAGGAATAGAAATTTCTGATTTCAAGGTTAGCAATGCAACAGATTTAACTAAACCAGTAACAGAAACTTATAAATTTTTTAAAGAAAGTCAAGCAGATATAATTGGAAATAAAATTTATTTTTCGCCTTTATTCTTTTTAGCTACAAAAGAAAATCCTTTTAAATTAGAAAAAAGAGAATTTCCAGTTGATTTTGGTTTTCCTTCAGAAAGTATGTATAGAATAATTATAAATTTACCCGAAGGATACGAAGTAGAGTCTATACCTGAGGTTGCTGTGTTAGCATTGCCTGACAATTTGGGAACATTTAAATATAACATTTCCCAAAAAGGATCAGTAATTAATTTAATTATAACCACTGAAATAAATGAGTCAATTATTTCTCCATTATATTACGATGCTTTAAGAGAATATTTTAAAATGTTCATAGAAAAAGAAAACGAACAAATAGTTTTAAGTAAAACCTAAGAATGAATATACAAAACGCACAACAAATAGTAGACGACTGGATTAACGAACATGGTGTACGCTATTTTAACGAGCTTACAAATATGGCTCAACTAACCGAAGAAGTTGGAGAAGTAGCACGTATTATTGCTCGCAGATATGGAGAACAAAGCGAAAAAGAAAGTGACAAAGACAAAGATTTAGGCGAAGAGCTTGCCGATGTGTTGTTTGTTGTTTTATGCTTAGCGAACCAAACAGGTGTAGATTTACAAAAAGCATTTGATAAAAGAATGGATAAAAAAGCAAAACGTGACCATGATAGACACCATAATAACGAAAAATTAAAATAATTTATAAGTATATTTGAACGCTTCTTTTAAGAAGCGTTTTTTAATACTTTATAATGAATTTTACCCTTAATAAATCATCAATCCAAAATCGTCAATCGAAAATCACCATAACAGGTTCTAAAAGTGAATCTAATCGTTTGTTATTACTACAGGCGCTGTATCCAGAATTTAAACTTGAAAACGTTTCTAATTCTGATGATAGCAACCTAATGACGAACGCTTTGAATTCTCAATCTGATATTGTAGACATTCATCACGCGGGAACAGCAATGCGTTTTTTAACAGCGTATTTCTCGATTCAAGAAGGAAGAGAAGTGATACTCACTGGTTCTAAACGTATGAAAGAACGTCCAATTAAAATTTTAGTTGAGGCGCTTCAAGATTTAGGAGCAGAAATTAGTTATGAAGAAAATAAAGGTTTCCCACCAATTAGAATTAAAGGAAAAAAACTAACCAAACATAAAGTAGCATTAAAAGCTAATGTAAGTAGCCAGTATATTTCTGCATTATTACTTATAGCTTCAAAACTCGAAAACGGATTAGAATTAACTTTAGAAGGTCAAATAACTTCTATTCCTTATATAAACATGACTTTAAGTTTGCTTAACGAAATAGGAATAGAAAATTCATTTGTTGGTAATACCATAACAGTAAAACCAATTACTCAAAAACCAAAACCTAAAACCTTGACTGTAGAGTCAGATTGGTCTTCGGCTTCGTATTATTTTAGCATTGTAGCTTTAAGTGATGTGGGGACAGAGATAACATTGTCCTCTTACAAATCAAATTCTTTACAAGGAGATTCAGTATTAGTAGAAATTTATAAACATTTTGGAGTTAGCTCAGTTTTTAATGAAAATAGTATCACGTTAAAAAAGGAAACTATAGAGTTTAAACCGTTAACATTAGACTTAAAAAATGCTCCAGATATTGCTCAAACTATAGCTGTAACTTGTTTTTCCTTAGGCATTTCATGTGATTTAACAGGTTTGCATACCCTAAAGATAAAAGAAACCGATAGACTTGTTGCTCTAAAAACTGAAATTGAAAAATTAGGCGGAAAGGTTGAAATAACAGATAAATCATTACACTTATCGGCTTCAAATTCATTAAAAGAATTAGTTTCAATTGCCACTTATAACGATCATAGAATGGCTATGGCATTTGCGCCGTTAGCACTTAAAACACCAATTATTATTGAGGATGCTATGGTGGTCTCTAAGTCATACCCAACATTTTGGGACGACTTAATATCTCTAGGATTTAAAATAACTAAATAATAATCACACTTTTACTTGACAACCCCTATTCTCAGATTGTATATTTGCAACCTTTCTTAATAAAAAAAGTAAAACATATATGAAATTATCAAACTTTGGTTTCGATTTACCAGAAGAATTATTAGCAGAGTATCCATCAGAAAACAGAGATGAAGCACGTTTAATGGTTTTAGATAGAAAAAATCAAACTATCGAACATAAAATGTTTAAAGACATTATTGACTATTTTGATGAAGATGATGTTTTAATACTTAACAACACTAAAGTGTTTCCTGCCAGATTATATGGTAATAAAGAAAAAACAGGAGCAAGAATTGAGGTGTTTTTATTAAGAGAATTAAACGAAGAGCAACGTCTTTGGGATGTTCTAGTAGATCCAGCACGTAAAATAAGAATAGGTAACAAATTATATTTTGGTGATGATGATACCTTAGTTGCAGAGGTTATAGATAATACAACTTCAAGAGGACGTACACTACGCTTTTTATATGATGGATCTTACAGAGAATTTCGTTTAAAATTAAACGAACTTGGTCAAACACCACTTCCTAAATACATAAAAAGAGAGGTTGAGCCAGAAGATGAAGAGCGTTACCAAACCATTTATGCAAAAAACGAAGGTGCAGTAGCGGCTCCAACAGCAGGACTTCACTTTTCAAAACATTTATTAAAACGTTTAGAAATTAAAGGTATTAATTTTGCTGAGGTAACTTTACATGTAGGTTTAGGTACATTTAATCCAGTTGAGGTTGAAGATTTATCTAAACATAAAATGGATAGTGAAGAATTAAAAATTGACGAAAAAGCAGTAGATATTGTTAATACAGGTATTAAAAACAAAAAACGTGTATGTGCAGTAGGTACTACGGCTATGCGTGCTATAGAAAGTGCAGTATCATCAAGTGGTAAGTTAAATGAAATGGATGGATGGACAAACAAATTCATTTTCCCACCGTACGATTTTAGTATTGCTAACAGTATGATAACTAATTTTCATACGCCAAAATCTACATTATTAATGATGGTTTCGGCATTTGCAGGTCACGACTTTATTAAAAAGGCATACGAAGAAGCTGTAAAAGAAAAATATAAATTTTACAGTTATGGAGATGCTATGCTAATCATATAAATTCTTAAAAGCCTTGTGTATTCAAGGCTTTTTTTAATTTTAGGGCATTCCCCAAAAGGGTCGCGCTTTCCACTATATCTTTTTAAAAAGTCATTTTTTAGTAATCAAATCACATACAATCGTTATAATTATAGTCAGTAATTTAATTTTCGTTTGCTCAAAGTTTTAAAAAGGATGCCGTTGCAATCCCTAATGCAAAACACAATTTCAATTTATAATTCGTAAATCAAAAATCGTAAATCGCAAATCCTTTCACTATTTTTGCATCACTTATGGCAACAGGTAAAAAAGACATACGCGCATTAACCAAAGAGCAATTACGAGATTTCTTTGTAAAACAAGGCGATAAAGCATTTCGAGGAAATCAAGTTTACGAGTGGCTTTGGCAAAAAGCTGCGCATACTTTTGAGGATATGACAAATATTTCAAAAGAAACACGCCAAATGCTGCAAGACAATTTTGTCATAAACCATATAAAGGTTGATACTATGCAACGTAGTAGCGACGGAACTGTTAAAAATGCTGTACGCTTACACGATGGATTAATTGTAGAATCGGTTTTAATACCAACAGCTACCAGAACAACTGCTTGTGTGTCAAGTCAAGTAGGTTGTAGTTTAGATTGTAAATTTTGTGCAACAGCGCGTTTAAAGCGTATGCGTAATTTAAACCCAGACGAAATTTACGACCAAGTTGTCGCTATAGATAATGAAAGCAGATTGTATCATAATCGTCCATTAAGCAATATTGTATTTATGGGTATGGGCGAACCACTCATGAACTATAATAATGTTATAAAAGCCATTGATAAAATTACTTCAGATGAAGGTTTAGGGATGTCGCCAAAACGCATCACACTTTCAACATCGGGTGTGCCAAAAATGATAAAAAAAATGGCTGATGATGAGGTGAAATTTAATTTAGCTGTTTCCTTACATTCCGCAATCGATAAGGTAAGAACTTCCATAATGCCATTCAATGAAACTTTCCCATTAGAAGATTTACGAGAGGCACTTGAGTATTGGTATTCTAAAACCAAACGTAAAATAAGTTATGAATATGTAGTTTGGAAAGGCATTAACGACACCCAAAAGGATATTGATGCTTTTGTTAAATTTTGTAAGTATGTGCCCTGTAAAGTCAATATTATAGAGTATAATCCTATTGATGATGGAGAGTTTCAACAAGCAACTAACGAAGCCTTAGAAAATTACATTAATACATTAGAAAAAAATAGAATTGTAGTCAATGTTCGAAGAAGCAGAGGTAAAGATATTGACGCTGCTTGTGGGCAGTTAGCTAATAAAAGTTAAATTAGATTTGTGAAAATAGTAGAGCAAATAAAACAACCTATAGCATTTGAAATGGATCTTTTTGAACAAAAGTTTCAGTTGTCAATGTCTAGTAAAGTAGCTCTGCTAAATAGAATAACACATTACATAGTAAACCGAAAGGGTAAACAAATGCGACCTATGTTTGTGTTTTTGGTTGCTAAAATGGTATCAAATGGTGAAGTAAGTGAGAGGACATATAGAGGAGCTTCGGTTATAGAACTTATTCATACAGCAACCTTAGTACATGATGATGTGGTGGATGACAGTAATAGGCGTCGTGGTTTTTTCTCGGTAAATGCACTCTGGAAAAACAAAATAGCTGTTTTAATAGGGGATTATTTATTATCAAAAGGGTTGTTATTGTCAATTGATAATAATGATTTCGATTTACTTAAAATCATATCTATTGCAGTACGCGAAATGAGTGAAGGTGAGTTACTTCAAATTGAAAAAGCCCGTAAACTTGATATTACCGAAGATGTTTATTATGAAATTATCAGACAAAAAACAGCAACCTTAATTGCTGCATGTTGTAGTTTGGGAGCAGCATCAGTTAAACCAGAATCACAACATGTCGAAACCATGCGCAAGTTTGGAGAACTTATAGGTATGGCATTTCAAATAAAAGATGATTTATTTGATTATGGAGACGAGCAAATAGGTAAGCCTACAGGTATAGATATTAAAGAGCAAAAAATGACTTTACCTTTAATTTATGTTCTTAATAAGTCTTCAAAAAAGGATAAAAAGTGGCTGATTAACTCCATAAAAAATCATAATAAAGACTCTAAACGAGTTAAACAAGTTATTACTTTTGTGAAAGATAATGGCGGTTTAGATTATGCTGTTAGCAAAATGAAAACCTTTCAAGAAGAAGCATTGCAGCTACTTGAAGCTTACCCAGAATCTAACTATAAAAATTCACTAAAACTTATGGTGAATTATGTGATAGATAGAAAGAAATAAAGAAAAAGCCCAAATTTAAGTATTTGGGCTTCTATTTTTCTTAATCTTCATGCTCATCAACAACCTCGTCATCTCTATATTTACAGCATGGATGCACTGAAGCATATGCTTCATCAGTTGCTTTTATTTCTTTGGTATCATGTCCTGCTTCAGCAATTTTAGATTGAATAGTTTTTAAATCGGTTTTACGCTCATCATAAAATAATTTTAACTCGTGAGTTTTCACATCCCAATTAGCACTTTTAACGCCTTTAGTACTTAAGCTTGCTTTTTCAATTCTAGCTTTACACATTAAGCACACGCCATCTACTTCAATAGTCGCTTTTGCATTTTTGTTTTGTGCAAAAAAAGAAGTTGTTATAAGTAGTACTGCTATTGTTATTATTTTCTTCATAATTATTCAATTTTAAATCTTAATCCTGCGTAATACATACTTCCAAAAATTGGTCCGTATACAAATGTAGTATCAAAATTCGAACCAAAAGGATCATCAGCTCCTAAAATAGGATTAGACTGCTTTAAATTTGTAATGTTTTCGCCTCCTAAATATACTTCAAATTTTGGAGAAAACACTTTTGTTATTTGTGCATTTAATGTTGATACAGTTGGTGTACGCTCTGGTAATTGATATTGATTAGGGTTTGTTTCTGTTGACGAAAAACGTTGTTTACCTAACCAATTATACGTTGCATCAAATTTCCATTGTTGCCCATTATCCTTCTTATAAGTTTCATAAGATGCGTTAGCAAATACTCGGTGTTTGGGTGTTAATGGTTTTTCTAACAGGCCAGAATTATAATCTGTTTTTACATCATAGTATTTATAAGCAGTTCGTAAATCAAAATGCTCAAAGACATTATAATTAAATTCTATTTGAAAACTATTAGCAAAACTTTTACCATCCAAATTATAAAAATTAACTTCTTGAGGGTTTTCATAATCCACAACCACTTGATTTTTAAAATCGGTTTTATAAAAATCTAAGGTTACATCAGCTTTTCTTTCAAAAAGATTAAACCCTTGTAAAAATGATATCCCATAATTCCATGCAATTTCTGGATCTAAACCATATATTTTTCCGTTTGTATTTAAAATATTTATAGCTCTAGATGTTGCAAACATACTTTGATTTTCAGCAAAAATATTGGCACTACGTTTTCCTCTTCCAAAAGATGCTCTTAAAGCAGACTTTTCCCAAGGCGTATAACGCGCATGCACTCTTGGTGTTACAAACGTGCCTAATAAATTATGATTATCAACTCTAACACCAGCAGTAAGGTTTAATTTATCAAGATTATCATAATTATATTCAAAAAAGGCACCAACAGAACGCTCTGTTCTTTCGTAATTTGAATCCAGATTTTGAGTATCTAAAAATTCATCATAATGGTCGTAAGTATAACTTATTCCTGTTTTTATTTTATGTCTAGAATCACTTATAATAGAATTGTAAATGGCATTAGTATATAAACTATTGTGTGTAATATCGTATTGCTTTAACCCGAAATAAGAATCTTGTATATGGCTACTAAATGCCGTTTGAATACCAATACTTTGCCAAGGAACATTTGGATTAACATAGCCTAACTTAGCAGAAATTTCATAACGTTTTGTGTCAATTTCACTACCCCAAGCATTGGTTGTTAACCTGTCTGTGTCAGGATTAAAATTTAATTGACCCGTTTGCTTTTCATCGTTTAAGAATTTTAAATTAATAAAACTAACAAAGCCTTTTTCTGTATCAGTATATTGCCAACGATTCATTAAGTTTATTTGCTTTTGCAAGGGCATGTCTAAAAATGAATCATCATTTTTATCAAACTTTTTATCTCGCAAATTACCGTGAACATATAATCCTGTATACCATTTATCACTCACTTTAGTATTTATATGTGTATTTAACTCTAACCGACCATTTGCAGAACCATACGCATTTACAAATAACTTATCATCTGTTGATGGTTTTACTAATTCTGCATTAATTTGTCCTGCAATACTTTCATAACCATTAACAACACTACCAGCACCTTTGGTTATTTGAATACTTTCTACCCAAGTACCTGGAATAAAACTTAAACCAAAAGCCTGTGAAGCACCACGAATAGATGGTATATTTTCGGTTGCTATTAAAATATAAGGACTTGTAAGACCTAGCATTTTTATTTGGCGCGTACCTGTAACTGCATCTGCGAAGTTGACATCAATTGACGGATTTGTCTCAAAACTTTCAGACAGATTACAACATGCCGCTTTTAATAATTCATCGCTGCTTACATTAATTACATTTGTTGCTTGTAAATACGATTTTGCCGTAGCTTTTTTTCTAGATGTAACCGTAATAGCATCTAAATTATCGGTTGGCTGTAACCAATGGTGCACCATTTTAGGTTCATTAATAGTTAAGGTGTCAGTTTTAAAACCAACGTAACTAATTACTAATTTTTTGTATTGAGGTTTATAAGGAATAGTAAATGTTCCGTCTATATCTGTAACTGTTCCAACTTCAGTATTTAACCAATACACATTTGCACCGGCTAAACCAATATGTTGGTTTTTATCATTAGCTTCCATTATCATTCCTTTAATCTCATCTTGAGAAAAAAGAAAGATTGGAAGCAATATTAATATGTATAAAATGTATTTCATCTTAAATATAGGTTTTAATTAGCATAATTATTGCCATAACAATCATGATGCTATTTTCAATAAAAGTTGCTTTAGTCATAGGAAGTTTTAGTGCAGTTCCTAGACAAGCACACTGAATAGATTTTTTATCTAACAATGTTTTTGTAACTCCAATAGTTGTAATTCCTAAAACAACAAGTGTAACGATTAATGCAAATGGAACTTGAAATCGCATTAAAAACATTAAACCTAAAGCAACTTCTATAAAAGGATATATCCAGCCATAGAATGGAAAAGCTTTTGCTAAAGGGTCGTACATTTTAAAAGATTCTGGAAATCCTTTTAAATCTAAAAGCTTGAAAAAGCTAAAAACTATGTAGAATAAACCCATAAAATCAAGCATAAAATCATTTGCATTTCCCGATTTATAATTAATTAAAGAGGATGCAATAATGATATAAGCAAAAATAAGGAACAAAGGAAATAGTTGTTGTAAATCGCTTTTTTGCTCTTCAATTTGATTCGGTGTTGTTTGAAAAATATTCTTTTCAAAAATACTGTATTTGTTTGATATTGCCTTTTGTAATGTGTCTATTGAAATATGCTGAGACATTTCAATGGTGGCTTCAGATTTTTCTAAATCTACAGAAGCTTTTGTAACACCTGGAAGCTTGCTCAACGCATCTTCAACAGAGGTTCTACAACCATTACAGGTCATTCCTGTAACTGTATATGTATGTTTCATGATTTGATAATTAAAATTAATTGCTTTATTCCTGTTTAAAACAGAAACTGAAAAACTCAACAAAAAATTACGAGATTCCTACCTGCGCGGGAATGGATGAGATCCTGAAATGACCCCGATAGTTATCGGGACAGGATCATACTAGTGTGTCAAAATCAAATGATAAAAACCTGATCGAGAACCTGTATATCGGTAACCAAGTTAGGTGGAGAATAATCTTTATGAGGAATGGTTTGTTTAGGTAAACTTTCAAAAAGATTAATATATGATATTGTAAAAGAAGCTACAAATAATTGTTGTGATATATCTAAGTCTTCAAAAGAAGAGAATTTTAATTCGTCTTGTCCTAAAAATACATCTACTTCATCTTTACAGCATGTCTTTTTTTGAAGCATTTCCATAGATTCCATAGCACATTTTTCAGCTTCAGCAAATACTGAAACATCTACCAAAACATCGCCACAGTAATGTTTTTCAATAGTGAAAGATACCGTTGAAAACAAAACCAGAATTGCTAGTAGAAAAGAAAAACTTTTATGTATCAATTGTTTTATCACAATACAAAATTACAAAAAACAAAAAACCTAACTTCATTTTTATTAAATGATTAACACTTAGTTTTTAAGTTTATAATAATAAAATGCAGGTAATAATAAGATTAAAATTATGGGTTGGATTAAAAACCTACGTATGTTAAAAAACAAATAATAGTCTTCTTGACACGGATTAACAACAAAATATAAGTAGATAGCAATCAATAGAATAAAAGCAATTCCGTAAATTATTCCAGAAAACTTCACAATGTTTTTATCCTTAAAAAAAACAAATAAAATTGCTAAAGAAATTATGGTGTTTAAAATATATCGCAATGTAGTAAAAGCAACTAATTTTGCTACTTCTCGTCTAGGGCTATCAATGTATAAATAGTCGTTTTTAAAAAAAGTTAAATAAGGGTCGTAAAACAAATCGTTTTCAAACCATCTAATTAAAATTAGTAATCCTATTAGCAGAGAAACCCATATGTATTTAATGTACTTATGCATTTTTCTTTTTTAAATTAGAAAATCGATTAACCCAAAGAATCCATAATAAAAATACCATACCATAAATAATTCCCGGAAAAACTACGGTATGCAAAAACTCTGAATATTCTGGATAATGATGCAAACCTATACTTAAAACAACAATACGCAAAAGGTTTACTATATAAACCAAAACACTTCCTGCAAGTATATATAAAAATGTTGTTTTTAATTTACCTGAAAACGCAACTACAAACGATATGAATAAAATAATCACACTTATGGAGTTACAACCTTCAATTATTCTAGCTAAATATTTTCCATTAAGCATTAATTTCATTGAAGGTTCGTCTGGATGAGGCAAAACCTGTGTGTTATATCCAAATGTATTTAACAACGACTCGGTTTGTTTTGCCACCAAATGTGTCATATAATCTGGATAAAACTTTGAACCATCAGACCATTGTAAATAGAATTTATATCCTAAGGATAAAACAGCGTATACCAACAAAAATGTAAGTATAAATTTTAAAACCGACTTGTATTTTATAAAAAGTGCTTTCAAAAAAAAGTAAAAAATAGAACATCGAATTTACATCTTTTTAAATATTTTTGCTCGATAATTAAGATTTAATTATTCCATCGCTTTATTTTTCAATAAAACAAAACATGTTTAGTATGATTTTTGAAAATCTAAAACCACAAGTTGAAACCATCATTTCTAATGAACAAAAAACAGTTGACGAACGTTTACTAGAAATTTGTGAACTACTCGAAAAACATATTAAATATTACAATTGGGTAGGGTTTTATTTTAAAAATGGAGATAAAGAAGAATTAAAACTTGGACCTTATGTTGGGGAGCCTACAGACCATACAATTATTCCTTTCGGAAAAGGTATTTGTGGACAAGTAGCAGTTAGCAACCAAAATTTTGTGGTGCCAGATGTTTCTGCTCAAGATAATTATATTGCTTGTAGTATTACTGTTAAAGCAGAAATTGTAGTGCCTATTTTTGTAAACGGTGAAAATATTGGTCAAATAGACATAGATTCAAATACACCAGATCCATTTACCGAAGCAGACGAACGCTTTTTAGAGTTTGTTTGTGCAAAAGTTGCAGAAATACTATAGTTGTTAACAACTTCCTGTTTTAGTTAAAAAAACACAGCTTTTTTCAATAATTCGCAACTTATTTTTTTAATGAAATAAGTACTTTTGCAATTACTTAATGAGCTTTAAAATTTTTAACACAACACAACCATAATGAGCAACAAAAAAACTATTAAATCTGCACTAATTTCGGTATTTAGCAAAGACGGATTAGAGCCTATTGTAAAAGAACTTAACAAACAAGGTGTAACTATTTATTCTACTGGTGGCACAGAAAAATTTATTAACGATTTAGGAGTAAAAGTTGTTCCGGTTGAAGATGTTACCTCATACCCTTCTATTCTTGGTGGTCGCGTAAAAACATTACATCCAAAGGTATTTGGAGGTATTTTAAACAGACAGAATCACGATGGCGACGCTGCAGAATTAGCTGAATACGAAATCCCACAAATTGATGTGGTTATTGTAGATTTATATCCTTTTGAAAAAACTGTAGCTTCTGGCGCTAGCACTCAAGATATTATTGAAAAAATTGATATTGGTGGCATTTCATTAATTCGTGCAGCTGCAAAAAATTATGCCGATGTAATTTGTGTATCTTCTGTTGATGATTATGCAGAATTTTTAGAATTAATCTCACAAAATAACGGGACAATTTCTGAAGAAGACAGAAAGCGTTTTGCTGGAAAAGCGTTTAATGTGTCTTCACATTATGATACTGCTATTTTTAATTATTTCAACAAAAACCACGATGAAGCTGCTTTAAAAATTAGTGAAACTAAAGGTAAAGTATTACGTTATGGCGAAAATCCACACCAACGAGGATTTTTCTTTGGCAATTTTGATGAGTTATTTACAAAACTACATGGCAAAGAATTAAGCTACAACAACCTTTTAGACGTTGATGCAGCTGTAAATTTAATGCTTGAGTTTAAAAATGACGCGCCTACATTTGCTATTTTAAAGCACAACAATGCCTGCGGTTTGGCACAAAGAGAAACTTTACACCAAGCTTATGTTGATGCTTTAGCTGGAGATCCTGTTTCTGCTTTTGGCGGTGTTTTAATTAGTAATAAAGAAATTGATTTAACAACAGCAGAAGAAATTCATAAATTATTCTGCGAAGTGGTAATTGCTCCTTCTTTTTCTTCAGATGCATTAGAAATTCTTAAAGGTAAAAAGAATAGAATATTGTTAGAAATTCATGATGTTAAAATGCCTAAAATGAACGTAAGAAGTTGTTTAAACGGTATTTTGCTTCAAGATAGAAATAGCATTACAGATAAAGCTGAAGATTTAAAAAATGTTACAAACATAGCACCTACAGAAAGTCAAATTGAAGATTTATTGTTTGCTTCTAAAATTTGTAAGCATACTAAATCTAATACTATTGTTTTAGCTAAAAACAAACAATTATTAGCAAGTGGCACAGGACAAACTAGTCGTGTTGATGCATTAGAGCAAGCTATACACAAAGCACAAACTTTTAAATTTGATTTAAATGATGCCGCCATGGCAAGTGATGCGTTTTTTCCATTTCCAGATTGTGTGGAAATTGCTAAAAGTGCAGGTATTACATCTGTTATTCAACCAGGTGGCTCTATAAAAGATCAATTAAGCATTGATTATTGTAATGAGAACAATGTAGCGATGGTAATTACCGGAACACGTCATTTTAAACATTAATGGCGTTTTTATAATAGTCTGAAAACCGATAAAAAACGTATAAGATCAAGATACTATATTATAATAGAAATTTTGAATGCTTATAAGTCCTATATATTTATTAACTTTTATTACATTTACTGAATTCGTTTTTAAACCACTTTAAATTATTAATAGCACATGGGATTTTTTGACTTCCTAACCGAAGAAATTGCAATTGACTTAGGTACTGCAAATACACTTATTATTCATAACGACAAAGTTGTTGTTGATGCGCCATCTATAGTAGCTCGCGACAGAATTTCAGGCAAAATAATTGCCGTCGGTCAAGAAGCCAGTTTAATGCAAGGTAAAACCCATGAAAACATAAAAACTATTCGCCCATTAAAAGATGGGGTAATTGCAGATTTTGACGCTTCTGAGCAAATGATAAGTATGTTTATAAAAAACATACCTGCTTTAAAAAAGAAGTTTTTTACACCAGCACTTCGTATGGTTATTTGTATTCCTTCTGGAATTACAGAGGTTGAAATGCGTGCGGTAAAAGAAAGTGCAGAACGTGTTAATGGTAAAGAGGTTTATTTAATTCACGAACCTATGGCTGCTGCAATTGGTATTGGTGTAGACATTATGCAACCAAAAGGAAATATGGTGGTTGATATAGGAGGTGGTACAACCGAAATTGCTGTAATTGCGCTTGGTGGAATTGTTTGTGATAAATCAGTTAAAATTGCAGGTGATGTGTTTACAAACGATATTGTTTATTACATGCGTACTCAACACAACTTATATGTTGGAGAACGTACTGCTGAAAAAATAAAAATACAAATTGGTGCGGCTACTGAAGATTTAGAATTACCACCAGAAGACATGAGTGTTCAAGGGCGTGATTTATTAACCGGAAAGCCTAAACAAGTTCAAATTTCACATAGAGAAATAGCCAAAGCTTTAGATAAATCTATTTTACGTATTGAAGATGCTGTAATGGAAACTTTAGGACAAACACCTCCAGAATTAGCGGCCGATATTTATAATACTGGTATTTATTTAGCAGGTGGTGGCTCTATGCTTCGTGGTTTAGATAAACGTTTATCTCAAAAAACAGATTTACCTGTATATATTGCCGAAGACCCTTTAAGAGCTGTTGTAAGAGGTACTGGCATCACACTTAAAAATTTATCTAAATATAAAAGTGTATTGATAAAATAAAGCATAAAATAGGCCAATAACACATGCAGCAAATTATTAATTTCATAATAAGAAACAAAAACTTTTTGTTGTTCTTGTTGCTGTTTGGTGTTTCTGTTTTATTTACTATTCAATCACATTCGTATCATAAAAGTAAATTTATAAACTCTGCAAACTTCTTAACAGGTGGCGTATATAACTCTGTAAATAATATTAGTGGTTATTTCAATTTAAAATCTCAAAATCAATTACTGGTAGAAGAAAACACAAGATTGCGTTCGCTTTTAAATAATGCTAAAATAGAAATCGATTCCATATTTATTGATAGTTTAACTTTTAATAAATCCTACAGATTTTATAATGCTAACATTATTAAAAACAGTTATTCGTTATCAGATAATTTTTTAACTATAAATAAAGGAAAAAACGATAGTATAGAACAAGATTTCGGAGTTGTATCTTCTAAGGGAATTATAGGTATTATTGATAAAACAAGTAATAACTATGCAACGGTATTATCTGTTTTAAATACTACCAGCAGAATTAGTGCTCAGTTAAAAAAAACCAATCATTTTGGAACTTTAACTTGGGATGGGAATTTGCCTGAACTTACTCAACTTATAGATATTCCAAAAGTTGCAAACCCAACTGTTGGAGACACAATAATTACCTCTGGGCGTTCTTCAATTTTTCCTAAAGGAATTGATATTGGTGTTATTGAGAGTTTTAAATTAGATGATGCTGAAAATTACTATGAAATTGAAGTTAAGCTCTTTAATGACATGACTAATATTGAGCATGTTTATATTATTGAAAATATTGATGCACCAGAAATTAATAATCTGTTAAACGAAAACTAAGTGAATAGTATACTCTCAATACATACCATTCGTTTTTTTGTTTTAGTACTTGTGCAAGTATTAATATTAAATCATATTAATTTTTTAGGTTATATAAACCCTTATATCTACATCTTATTTATTGCCTTATTTCCAGTTAAAAACAATCGTGTTATTTTAATTTTACTCAGCTTTTTAATAGGGTTGGCTATAGATTTGTTTTTAGATACAGGTGGTATTCATGCAGCTGCATCTGTTTTTATAGCGTATTTTAGACCTGTAGTTTTAAAATCTTCTTTCGGAATGATTTACGAGCATCAAACCATAAAATTTAATACCGTAGATTTTGGGTCAAAACTTATGTATTTAACTATACTTACTGTTTTACATCATATAGTTTTATTTTCTTTAGAAATATTTAGCATTTCTAAAATAATTTTAGTGTTACAAAAAACGTTATTCTCAAGTATATTTACTATTTTATTAAGTGTAACAATAACTATTATTTTTAGTAGAAAAACTAAATGAGACAACTTTTACTTTTTATTTCTATAATTGGTGTTGGTCTTTTATTCATTTCAAGACTTTTTTATTTGCAGGTTTATAATGCAAGTACTCACAATTTATTTGAAGACAATGCCATTAGAAAAGTTTATGATTATCCTAAACGAGGCTTTGTTTATGATAGAAAAGGAGAACTTTTAGTAGCCAACCAACCATCGTACGATGTCATGTTAATTCCACGTGAAGTTGAACCATTAGATACTTTAGAGTTTTGCTCATTACTTAAAATTAACAAACAACAGTTTATAGACAAATACAATAAAGCTTATAGATATTCACCACGACTACCATCAGTTTTTGTATCGCATTTATCCAAAGAAGATTATGCTGTTTTGCAGGAAAAAATGCGAAAGTTTAGAGGCTTTTATATTCAGAAGCGTTCATTAAGACACTATCAAACAACAATAGGGGCTAATGTTTTGGGAGATATTGGCGAGGTTAATAATGCCATAATAAAAAGAGAACCCTATTACAAAATGGGTGATTTAATTGGGAAACAGGGGGTTGAAGCTTCTTATGAAAAAACATTGAGAGGTATAAAAGGGATTAAGTTCATTCAAAAAGATAGATTTAATAGAAATATTGGCCCTTATAAAGAAGGCGTTTTTGATACTATACCAGAACAAGGAAAAGATATTACTATTACCATAGATGCACAATTGCAAGCATATGGTGAACTACTAATGAAAAACAAACGTGGAGGTGTAATAGCCATTGAACCTTCATCTGGAGAAATATTAGCTATGGTTGCTGCTCCAACTTACGACCCTAATATTTTAGTAGGTAGAGGTCGTTCTAAAAATTTCACCAAACTTTATAACGATTCTATTGCAAAACCACTTTTTAACAGGAGTTTGCAAGGAGTTTATGAACCTGGGTCTCCTTTTAAATTAATGAATGCATTAATTGCTCTTCAAGAAGATGTTTTAGAGCCAGAAGAAAAAGTAACATGTTACAAAGGGTACAAATATGGTAATCGCTTTATGAAATGCCACTGTAATTATGGTACTAGAAATGATATGATATCAGGTATTCAAAGATCTTGCAATGCCTATTTTGCAACCACTTACAGAAAAATTTTAGAAAAAAATGGTAATGCCTCAGAAGGTATTGATACATGGAGCAATCATGCAAAAAGTTTTGGTTTAGGTAATTTTTTAGGATATGATTTAAAAGTAGGCCAGAAAGGAAGAATTCCAGATAGAGATTATTATAAACGTATATATCCTAAAACATTTTACTCAACCTATACCATTTCAAATGCTATTGGTCAGGGTGAAGTAGCAACTACACCTATTCAGTTAGCGAATATGGCAGCAGCAATTGCAAATAGAGGTTATTATTATACGCCACATATTATAAAAAATATAGAAGGCGAAACCATACCTGAACAATATACAAAACCAAAATATACAACTATTGATAAAGAACATTTTGAACCTGTAATTGAAGGTATGTTGCAAGTTTACAAAAAAGGAACTGCTGCAAGTTTACAAGTAAAAGATATTGAAATATGTGGTAAAACAGGAACAGTTGAGAATTTTGCGATTGTTGACAGTTTAAAAACACAGTTAACCGACCATTCTATTTTTGTGGCTTTTGCACCTAAAGATAACCCTAAAATAGCAATTGCTGTTTTTGTAGAAAACGGATATTGGGGAAGCAGATTTGCTGGCAAAGTAGCTAGTTTAATGATAGAAAAACATATTAAAGGTTATATTACCCGTACCGATTTAGAAGAATGGCTTTTAAAGCACAGTTTAGAAAATGAGTATGCTAAACCTTATTCTGGCGAACCTTTTAAAATTAATGGTGAAACCAGTTTGCAAATTGTTGAAGAACAAGAATACTATAAATTAAAAAAACAATTGAATAAAATTAATAAAACAGAAAATTAATGGTTAGGGACACTAACAGACATTTTAAATTCGATTGGATTACCATTATTCTTTTCTTACTTTTAGTTGGTTTTGGCTGGTTAAATATACTATCAGCTTCACATACAGGGACTACAATAAATTATTTCGATTTCTCACAGCCATTTGGTAAGCAGCTTATATTTATTTTTTTAACCTTCGGGTTAATTATTCTTTTGCTAGCTATCGATGCTAAATTTTACGAACGATTCTCCAGTATATTCTACATAATCTCCATGTTATCATTAGTAGGACTTTTTATATTCGGAAAAAATGTAAATGGAGCTACTTCATGGTATGCCTTTGGAGGTATGACCTTGCAACCCAGTGAGTTTGCCAAAGCTGCTACAGCACTTGCTGTAGCAAATTATATAAGCGATTTGAACACTAATATTAAATCATTTAAGGATCAAATACGTACGTTTTTAATAATCATTATACCTGCAATTTTAGTATTGCTGCAAAACGATACAGGAAGTACAATTGTTTATAGCGCATTCTTTTTTGTTTTATACAGAGAAGGATTGCCTAAGTACTATTTAACTATTGGAATAGCCATTATCATATTGTCTGTTTTATCTTTAAAATTTGGGTATATAATTACATCTGCAATTGCAGGATTATTAGTTATTGCATATCAGTTTTTTAACAAGAAAAAACTAAGGACATATCAATCTATATTCATCATAGTTGCAGCAATTGGTATTTCGTTTGGGGTAAAATTCTTTTATCAAAGTATATTAAAACCACATCAACAAGACAGAATAAGTTTATGGTTACGCTTAGAAAAAGACCCAGAAAAACTTGAAAAAATGAAACAAACCTTTGCCTATAACCTAAACGAATCTGAAAAGGCTATTAGTTCTGGTGGATTAACAGGTAAGGGGTTCATGGAAGGAACCAGAACCACAGGGAAATTTGTACCAGAACAACATACAGATTATATTTTTAGTACCGTTGGTGAGGAGTGGGGTTTTTTAGGAAGTGCCTTTGTAGTAATAGTTTTTGTTTTGCTTTTGCTACGTATTTTACACTTAGCCGAATTACAAAAATCACAGTTTAGTAGAGTGTACGGTTATGGTGTAGCTTCTATTATTTTTATACATTTTCTAGTAAATATTGGTATGGTAATGGGTTTAATCCCAACCATTGGTATTCCGTTGCCTTTATTTAGTTATGGTGGATCTGGATTATGGGCTTTTACTATTTTAATTTTTATTTTTATTAAATTGGATTCCAACAGAATTAATGAGTGGTAAGTCGGTAATCAGCATTTAATTATTCTCTTTTAATGAAACAAATTATCTTTTCAATTTTAATTACCACTTTAGCACTTGCATGTTCTAGTACAAAAAGTGTCGTGAAAAATGGTTTTTCTAAAGAAGAAAGAAGCTTGATAATGCATGCTGATAGCTTAACACCAATGAGAGTTTATAAAATAACTAAAAAGAGTGATTCCTTATTACTGAGAACAAAAAGCACATATATTAAACCAAATCCTAATGATGCTGTTTTACAGAGTTTTGTAAAACGCTTGTATGCTACAGTAAGAGATAGTATGTCTTTAGGCGTAGGTATTGCAGCACCACAAGTAGGCATTTTAAAAAATATTATTTGGGTACAACGTTTTGATAAAGAAAACTTTCCGTTTGAAGTTTATTTGAATCCAAAAATTATTGAGTATTCTAATAAAAAACAAACTTTTAGAGAAGGATGTTTATCAATCCCCAATAGAACAGATACGTTAAATAATAGAGCGTTTTCTATTAAGATAGAATATGATACTATGAATGCAGAACATAAAACGGAAACAGTTGAGAGTTTTACATCGGTTATTTTTCAGCATGAAATAGACCATTTAAATGGAATACTTTATTTAGATCATTTAGCAAAAGAAGTTCGTGATACCAAAAAATAGTTTATGCAAAACAAGAGACTTCTCATCATTATAGTTTTTGCTACTGTTTTGTTAGTCATTCCTTCAATTGCAATGCAATTTACAGAAGAAGTACAATGGACTTTAACAGATTTTATATCAGCAGGTGCTATGCTCTACGGAACAGGTTTGTTTTATGAGTTTATAATTACCAAAATTAAAAAAAGAAAATACCGAATATTTTTAACTCTAGCTATAACAATAGTTTTACTTTTAATTTGGCTTGAACTTGCTGTAGGTATATTTGGAACACCTATATCTGGGAGTTAAAATAGCAAGGAAACTACTTCTTCAATTCTAATTTTTCTGCAAAATAATCACAAAAATCCTTCATAGTTGCAGTCATTTTTTCATCTTGTGTAGCTCTGTTAAATGTATTACTCATAGCAACTAGTGTTTGATGAAAAAACACTTTCATTTCATCAACGGGCATATCTTTAGTCCATAAATCTATGCGCAAAGTTTCTTGAGTTTTAGAATCCCAAACTGAAAGCATCATCGCTTTTGCTTCTTCATTGGTTATGCCTCCGTCTTGAGCTGTCCAATGTAGTTTTTCAGGAACTCGATTTTCATCTAATTCAACATTAAGTTCTATTTTGGATGTAATATTATTGGCCATTATTTTCGAGGTTTAAACTTAGAGTTATTAAAAATTTCTTCTGTAGGTTTTATAAGCATATCTTTTAATGGTATATCGTTTTGTAGCATATATGCACGAACAATTTGCCATCCTATATATTGACCTAATCGACCTGGAGAATCAGTATCTATTTCTTCTAAATAGAATTTGGTAAAAGGAGCATCATTTATAAATCTACCTGGAAGTTTTGAGTCTGTGCTATATAATAATTCTCGTTCTACAAAGTATCGCCAGATGTTACTTTCATTAGCCATTGCCCAATCTAATTCGGTTTGTGAATAACCAATACGTTCAGCTTCTGTTTTAAACGGAATAACAACATCTTTAAAATACATTAGCTTTCCAAAATAAATCATTTCATCCAATAATGTTTTTCGCTGTGGCTGGTACGTGTATTTCTTCGCATATTCATTAGCCAAATCTACCACCAATTGTTCTTTTTTTAAATTGGCTTTTAAATATTTTGGTATGCTTCCGTAAAATTCATGTTCACTACCCAAATAACTATCTAAAGCTATAACTGCAATGGTATCTGTAGCTATTACTCTATTTCTGTAATCTACATCATTTGTTGTTGTGATAACTCTAGGTGGGTTAAACTCGGGGAAATAATATTTTAAATGATTAAATAATGATTCTATCTCTAACTCAGTATCATCAAAATGTGTAAACGTTTTATCAACTTGGTTAAATAATTGAATTTGTAGCGTATCATCTTTTTTCGCTAACCAAAAAGAGTCTTTATACTTTTCAGAAAACATAAATGGATAGGCTGTTTTTAATTTAGATAAGTTGTTTGAAGTAACTTCAGAAAATAATCTATCGAAACGTTCAATTTTTATATCTGTATTTATTTTAGCTATTTCATCTTCTAACTGATTTTCTTTTTTACAAGAAACAGCAATAACAAAAAACAATAAAAGGAATAATTGAAATTTCATATAAAACTTAAACGACATAAATTTTTATAAATTGAGCGTATGGTTTATTTTTGTTTGCAAAGGTACTATTCTCAGATTTAAAATCATTTAAAAATGCAAACAGAAAAAGTTGTTGATTATATAGTAAACTGGTTAAAAGATTATGCTACTAATGCTGGTATGAAAGGTTTTGTTATAGGAGTTTCTGGTGGTATAGATTCTGCAGTTACTTCAACACTTTGTGCCAAAACAGGATTAGAGCTTTTATGTTTGGAAATGCCAATTCATCAAGCGCCTTCTCAAGTTAGTAGAGCTATGAATCATATAGAGTGGTTGCAATCTAATTTTGATAAAGTTAGAATGACACAAGTTAACTTAACACCTGTTTTTGATAGTTTAATTGAGTCTTTGCCAGATGTTGAAGATGAAGAAAGTAGATTTATGTCTTTAGCGAATACCAGAGCACGATTACGAATGACATCACTTTACTATTTTGCTGCTTTAGAAAAACTATTAGTTGCAGGAACAGGAAATAAAGTTGAAGATTTTGGTGTTGGTTTTTACACAAAATATGGTGATGGTGGTGTTGATTTAAGTCCGATAGCAGATTTATTAAAATCTGAAGTTTATGCTATTGGAGAATATTTAGGTGTAAATAAAGAAATTATTGATGCTGCACCAACTGATGGCCTTTGGGGTGATGATAGAACTGATGAAGATCAAATAGGAGCATCTTATCCAGAATTAGAATGGGCTATGAAAATGGATGATGAAGGTAAAACATCTGATGATTTTTCGGGAAGAAAACAAGAAGTTTTTAAAATATACAAACGTTTCAATTCTGCTAACAAGCATAAAATGATACCTATACCAATATGTGAAATACCTGAAACTTTGTTATAAAACTATGTTATTGCAGGTTGTATAAAAAAGTCTTACATTTACCACAAGCTTAATCTCTCAAACATAAACTATTTCTCAAAATAGTTTTAAAAAAAGCTTTTAAATTATGATAAAATTATTAGTAGCAGACAACCACCCTATCACAAGAAAGGGGCTAGAAGTCCTTTTCTCTGCTTCCTCTAACATTAAAGTAGTTGGAAGTGTAGATGATGGCGAAGCCATCTTAGAATTTATTAAGAAAAACCCTGTAGACATTATTTTAATGGAAACAGATTTTCCTAAACTAAACGGTTTAACCGTTTTACGTTATTTAAAAAACGATTACCCAGACATTAAAGCTATTATTTTTAGCGCACAACCAGAGGAAGTATATGCCATTAACGCCATAAAAGCTGGTGCTGCAGGATATATTTCTAAATCTGTAAATGTAATCACAATTAACGAAGCCATTTTAAAAGTAAACGATGGCGGCATTTATTTAAGTAACGATTTAACTCAACAACTTGCCTTTGGCAATAGAGTTAGTAAAAGCGGTACGTTTTACAAAAAATTATCAACCAGAGAAGCAGAAGTTTTAAAGCTTTTAACCGTTGGTAAGAAAAACAAGGAAATTTCAAAAGAATTAGATATTAACGAAAAAACCGTTAGTACTTATAAAGCGCGATTAATGCGAAAGTTAAAAGTTACTAACTTAGTAGATTTAGTTAATCAAGCTAAACTTACACAAGGGTTATAACACCCGATTTAATTTTCTAGACAACAACATTTTTAGACTCGAATAGTCTTTTACTTCTTCAAGTACATTTCTATTCGTGTCTATTTTGTTTTGTAGCGTTTCTTTCTGGAATTCCTTTACTTTTTGATCTATTAAAAAACACCGCAAACTTAAAATAGTTTCACTAACCAGTTGAGCTACACTGTGCGTTTTTTCTTTTGGAAAAATATTCATGCGGTTCCAATTATCTAAAGCATAACGTTCATCTTCCATTAAAATAGTAGTGATTTCACTAGCCGTTTCAGAATCAACTGAATTTATAAATGTTTTTAACTCAAATTCAGGGTTTTGATTTAAAGTATCAATAATAGTGTAATATAGACTTTTAAAAGTTTCATTTGTGAATTCCATTTCATCATCCTGAAGGTCTAAAAACACTTTTTCAAACACTTTTGCTTGCTGTATTACAGGCTCTAAAATAAGTTCTCCATTATCATTTTCTTTTAGAACCAAGTCTTCAAAATCTTCAGTTTTATTTCCATAAATCAATAGAACCTCAATAATTTTTCGTTCTAAAACATATTGCACATCAACTTTTTTTACAGGTTGTTGGTGCTTTATTACATCAAAAGCTTTTTGCTCTTTTTTATATTGTTTGTTTTCTTCCTGAAACTCTTTTTTATTGATTTGTGCCAGTGTGCTAAATAAAACTTCTTCACTAATATCCATTATTCTTGCACACTCCTGAACATAAATTTCTTTTTTAATACGATCAGGTATTTTAGAAATACTGTTTACAATATCTCTAACTGTTTCTGCTTTTTTTATAGGATCGTTTTTAGATTCTTCGTGTAAAATCGAAGCTTTAAACTGAATAAAATCTTTAGCGTTATCCTCTAAATATAAAGTAAGTTCTTCAAGGGTATTTTGTTTAGCAAAACTATCAGGATCTTCTCCTTCTGGGAACGAGCAAACCTTCACATTCATACCTTGCTCAAGAATCAAATCTATACCACGCAACGACGCACGCATACCTGCTGCATCACCATCAAATAATACGGTAATGTTTTTTGTGAGTCTGTTTATGAGTCTAATTTGCTCTGAAGTTAATGCTGTACCAGATGAAGACACCACATTTTTAATTCCTGTTTGGTGAAACTGAATTACATCTGTATAGCCTTCAACTAAAAAACAATTATCTTCTTTTGCAATACTTTGTTTAGCATGATAAATACCATATAGTACTTTACTTTTATGGTAAATATCACTTTCTGGGGAGTTTACATATTTAGCAGCTTTTTTATCGTTTATTAAAATACGACCGCCAAAACCCAACACACGACCACTCATACTTTTAATAGGGAACATAACGCGCCCCTTAAACCTATCAAAACGCTTATCTTCTTTTACGATAGTAAGTCCTGTTTTTTCTAAATAATCAATACTATACCCTTGTTTTAAAGCTTCGTCTGTAAAGGCTTGCCACTCGTTTAGTGAATATCCAAGATCGAATTTTTTGATAGTATCTTCAGTAAACCCACGTTCTTTAAAATAACTTAGCCCAATAGATTTTCCTTGATCGGTTTTATGTAATATTTTTTGAAAATAAGAATTTGCAAATTCACTTACTAAATATAAACTTTCGCGTTCGTTAGCTTTTTCTTTTTGCTCGTTTGACTGCTCTGTTTCTTCAATTTCAATATTATATTTTTTTGCTAAATACCGTATAGCTTCAGGATATGTAAAATGCTCATGTTCCATTAAAAATGAAACGGCTGTTCCTCCTTTTCCTGTAGAAAAATCTTTCCAGATTTGTTTAACTGGCGATACCATAAAACTTGGCGAACGCTCATCACTAAACGGACTTAAGCCTTTAAAGTTACTGCCTGCTTTTTTTAGCTGAACAAAATCACCTATAACCTCCTCAACACGGGCGGTTTCAAATACTTGGTCTATGGTTGATGGTGATATCAATGCAAAATTTTTAAGAAATGTAAATGTAATATAAACAATTGATTTTAGAAATTAAAGCCCTTTTGAAATTTGACTTTGCTATAAAAACATGAGACACCTGTAGAAAACAAAAAAGCCTTCAATTGAAGACTTTTTTGTTTTGATTTTCTAACATGCTTAATCTACATCAAACCGAAGACCAATAGAAATATTATTTTGGTCAACTACTTGATCTTTAAAGATAGGTGATAAATCGTATTTAACATAAAGAGCGACATCATCAAAAGCTACGTAACCACTTAAGCCATAAACTAAATTTGTAGTGTTAAAACCACGTTTTTGTTTATCTTTTACACGTTCTCCATCCAGTTCATATTTTAGTTTTTGACGCGTACCTATGTTAAATCCTGCGTAACCACCTAATCCTATTTTAAATTTATTTCGGGTAGAATATCTAAAATAGGTGTCTTTATCAATTCGTTTTGATGGTCCGAATTCAAAATGCATGGGAAACACTAAGTTGGTAATTGATAATTTAGATTTTTTTAGATTTTCCGGAAATTCTTCTAAAACTGTTTGCCCGTTTTGCTCAACAAAATACTGGTTGTTATCTGGTTTTAATCCATTTATTTGAAAAGAATAACCATATTTAAATCTTAAAAAATTTGAATTTTTAAACACTCGTGTTTTCCACGCCCAACCTATTTCTAAAAAACGTGAACCTCCAAATTTATATGGTGAATCGTCTAAACTTTCACCTTCAATAATAGCATTGTTTAAACCAAAGGCTAAAACAAAGTCGCTTGAAGTACGTAAATCGTATTTCTTAGGTTTGTTTTTGTAATTAATTTTTATACCTGCAAAACTCTCATCATTACCTCCTATACTAAAACCAATTTTAGATAAATCTTCTTCATTATTGACACGATATCCTTCATCATTACGCTCTAAAAGCGCTATTTTATTATCAATAATAGCTATTCTGTTTTCAATGTTTAAAGCACGTTTTTTAGCTACTTCTTTTTTAAGTATTTCTGCTTCATTATTGGTGATTTCACCTTTGTCTAATCTTAAATTAATAGACTCAACTTCTACTTTTAAAAAATTCCGCTCTTCATTTTTAATATTTTCTTTAATGTTTTTTAATGTTTCAATTTTGTGTTTGTTATTTACATTTTGAATAGTGTCTTGTGCATTGATGAATTGCACACATAGACTTAGTACAAGTAGTACCAAAAATTTAGTAATTGTTTGCATAACTGTTCGTTTTTTGATTTGTAATTTTTATGATGATTTAATTGATGATTAAAATTTTAATTATTTCGATTGGCAACTGCAGTTTTAACGGAATTGTAACTTGATTTTATGGCTTCAAAAACCTTGCTTCTAAAGGATAAATCTAACTCCTCTTCAACATCTTGAAGTAGAGCATTTGCATCTACAATTCCAGTAGTTTCATTGTAAAGCCTGTTTAGTTTAATTTCTTTTTGAGCTTCAAGTAAAAGTGCATCTATATCTGCATCTGTAACTTCATTATTAGTATTTTTTAACTCTTTTACTTGTGCTACAACATCTTGAATTTTTTGCTCTTCAAATGTTAAGGTGTTGTTTTGAGGTAAATCTGTAGTTTTTTCTTCTGGAGTTATTATATTTAAATTTTCATCTGTATTAGAAGAAACTATTTGATTTTCATTTAGAGGTTTATTAGGCAATACTTTTTTGATATTCTGAGTTTTCACAATATCATTTTTATCAATCTTTTTAACCTCTTCTTTATCTGTAATATGATTTTTGTTAACATTGTCTAAAACTATTTTAATAGTTTCTTCTTCCTGAATAGTTTCTGGTGTTGTTACTACTTTTGGAGTAACTTCTGTAGACGAATTAGTATTCCATAATTGAGTAGCTACAAAAAGAATCCCAACTACACTTGCAGCTATACCAAGCCACCAAAAAGATTTATTATTCTTTTTACCGCTTTCCTCATCTAATCTATTTGAAAGTTTTTCCCAAGCATTTTCTGATGGCTGTAGTGTTCGCTTTTCAAGCTTATTTTTTAATTGTTCTTCGTATTTAAGTGGTGCCATAGCTTGTTGTTTTATTTATTTTTTTAATTTTTTCCTGAAGCATTTTTCGTGCTTTAAATAATTGCGATTTTGATGTGCCTTCATTAATATTCAATTCATTTGCAATTTCATGATGTTTGTAACCTTCAATAGCATACATAATGAAAACCATTTTATAGCCATCTGGAAGTTCATCGATCAGCTCTTGGATTTGAGCTACTTCAATATTGGTATTAATATTGTTTGTTGAATCATCATGAATTAAAATATCTTCAACAGAAAACTCAACTTTTTTTTGTTGTCTTAAAAATGAAATAGATTCTCTAACCATAATCTTACGAATCCAACCTTCAAAACTACCTTCACCTTTAAAATTTTTTAAATTAGAAAACACTTTAAAAAATCCGTTAAGCATGACGTCTTCGGCATGTTGGATATCTTTAATATAATATCTGCAAACACTTAACATTTTTGGAGCGTGTAATTCAAATAAAACGTGTTGCGCTTCCCGGTTGTTTTTGATTGCTTTTTTTATAAGCGCAGATTCGTTTTTATGGAGTTGAATAACTTTCAAAAATGGTTTCATTTTGTGTTCTATTTATAAAGACGCAAAATTTATTCTAATGGTTGCCTTAGGAATAAAAAAATAAAAATTTATTTAAAATTAGTTGATTTGACTGAATAAAAAAACGCTTCCCAAAGTTATTGAGAAGCGTTTTTAATTTATTGCGTATCGAGACTCTCGACCTACATCATACCTGGCATTCCGCCACCTCCCATTGGAGGCATTGCAGGAGCATCTTCTTTAATATCAATTAAAGCACACTCAGTAGTTAGAATCATACCAGCAACAGATGCAGCATTTTCTAATGCAATACGTGTTACTTTTTTAGGGTCGATAATACCTGCTTTAAGCATATCTACATATTTTTCAGATTTAGCATCGTAACCAAAGTCTTTTTTACCTTCTAATACTTTGTTGATTACAACACTACCTTCACCACCTGCGTTTTCAACGATTGTACGTAAAGGAGCCTCAATAGCTTTATTTACTATTTGTACTCCAGTAGTTTCATCTAGATTTTCTGTAGTTAACTTTTCTAAAACTGATTTTGCTCTAACTAAAGCAACACCACCACCGGCAACAATACCTTCTTCTACAGCAGCTCTTGTTGCATGTAAAGCATCATCAACACGGTCTTTCTTTTCTTTCATTTCTACTTCACTTGCAGCGCCAACATATAGTACAGCTACACCTCCAGCTAATTTAGCTAAACGTTCTTGAAGTTTTTCTTTATCGTAATCACTAGTTGTAGTTTCAATTTGTGATTTAATTTGGTTTACTCTTGCTTTAATATCAGAAGCTTTTCCTGCACCGTTTACAATTGTAGTATTGTCTTTATCAACTGTTACAGTTTCTGCAGTACCAAGCATAGTTAAATCTGCATTTTCTAGAGTGAATCCTCTTTCTTCTGAAATTACAGTTCCGCCAGTTAAGATTGCGATATCTTCAAGCATAGCTTTACGTCTGTCTCCAAAACCAGGTGCTTTTACAGCTGCAATTTTTAAGCCACCACGTAATTTGTTTACAACTAAAGTTGCTAAGGCTTGACCATCAACATCTTCTGCGACAATTAATAATGGACGACCAGATTGTGCAACTGGCTCTAGAATAGGTAGGATTTCTTGTAAGTTTGAAATCTTTTTATCGAATAATAAAATGTATGGATTTTCTAAATCGGCAATCATTTTATCAGTATCGGTAACAAAGTAAGGTGATAAGTAACCTCTGTCAAACTGCATACCTTCAACAACATCAACATAAGTATCCATGCCTTTTGCTTCTTCAACAGTAATAACACCTTCTTTTCCAACCTTACTAAATGCTTGAGCAATTAACTCACCAATAGTGTCGTCGTTATTTGCAGAAATGGCTGCTACTTGTTTTATTTTTTCAGAAGAGTTGCCAACTTTTTGAGCTTGCTTTTCTAAGTTTTTTGTTATGGCTTCAACAGCTTTGTCAATACCACGTTTCAAATCCATAGGATTTGCACCAGAAGCCACATTTTTTAGTCCTTCTTTTACTATTGCTTGTGCTAAAACAGTAGCTGTAGTTGTACCGTCTCCTGCTAAATCGTTTGTTTTACTAGCAACTTCTTTTACCATTTGTGCACCCATGTTTTCGTGTGCATCTTCTAATTCTATTTCTTTAGCTACAGATACACCATCTTTAGTTACTTGTGGTGCTCCAAAACTTTTACTAATTATTACATTACGTCCTTTTGGGCCTAAAGTAACTTTTACTGCATTAGCTAATGCGTCTACACCACGTTTTAAACCGTCGCGTGCTTCAATATCAAATTTTATGTCTTTTGCCATTTTTTTTAGTTTTTAGCTTTAAATTAAACAATTGCTAATATGTCGCTTTCACGCATGATTAAATAGTCTTTACCATCTAGTTTAAGCTCTGTACCTGCATATTTACCATATAAAACAGTATCGCCAACTTTTACAGTAATAGGCTCGTCCTTTGTGCCTTTTCCAGCAGCAACAACGGTTCCTTTTTGTGGTTTTTCTTTAGCGTTATCTGGAATTATAATTCCTGAAGCTGTTTTAGTTTCAGCTGCAGCTGGTTCAATAAGAACTCTATCTGCTAATGGTTTAATGTTTAATGCCATTTGTTATATATTTTTAATTTAAAAATTAATGTTAACGCTTAAGCGTTGTGCTAAAAATGTGCCAATACTATTTAACTGACAAACTTTCAGAAACAAAAAATGCCAACTTGTGTAGTTGGCATTTTTTGTGTTTCTAACATGAAATTATTCTTCTGTACCTTCAGTTGTTGTTGCAGCATCATTTGCCGTATCAACTGGAGTTGGTAAAGGTTGTGTTGTAGTTGCATCAGGGTCTAATGCTTTTGAATCTACATTTTCTCCACCTCTATTAATAGCTACATTTGATAGTAAAATTAATACCAACAATAATGTTGCTAATGTCCAGGTACTTTTATCTAAAAAATCGGTTGTCTTTTTTACTCCACCTAGTTGTTGTGTGCCACCGCCACCAAAAGATGATGATAATCCACCTCCTTTAGGGTTTTGTACCATGATTACTACTATTAGTAAAAATGCTACAACTACGATTAAAGCTAAAAATATTGTAAACGTACTCATTATTCCTTATTATTATGTTCTTGTAATTGTTCTACTGCCTTAATTTGGTTTGCAAAGAAACCACTTTTTTCTGGATATTTCAAACTTAAAATCTTATAAGATTGAATTGCTTTTTTATAGTTTTTTTGTTCCACATAAATGCGAGCTAAAGTCTCTGTCATTAAAGACTCTGGCTGTATCATTTGTGCTTTTGCTAAATTACCTTTTTGTGTTAAGGTTTTAGTTGGACTTATTTTTGGATTTTCTGAAATAAATTTATCAATTAATTCAAATTTTTTTTCTTTATCTAATGTGTTTGAATTAGTTTCAATTTCTTCTTCTTTTTTCTTTTTTGTTTCTCTATCAATAGGTTTAAAACGGGTTAGTTTTAACCATTCGTTAAACGAGTGTTTTTCTCTTTTATCAAACTGAAGCGGTTTACCTAGATTTAAAATTTCATCTGCTGTGGCTTCTTGAGTTTTAGTTTCTTTGGTAATGTTTTTAATAGTTTCAGATTCGTCTAAAATAAAAGATTTTATAGGTCGAGCTTCTTTAGGTTGAAATAAAGCCGGGTCTAAAACACCATCGGTATCTTTAATTTGTTGTTTTAAAGCATCATCAATTTTTACACTTTTATCAACTGAAATATCTTCAACATCAATATCAATATCTTTTAAATGCTCAATATTTTGTTTTATAAATTGAGAAATTTCGTTTTGTAGAAATACTTCTGATGTTATATAATCGAATAAAATACTTCTATCTGTTGTGTAGGCTGCTGTTGTTTTAAGCTGTTGGTTGTATTTAATGCTACTTTGGTCTTTTAAGCCTTTAAGGTATATGGCACGTGCCGATTGAAAATAAGGAAATTCATCAATAATAGATTTCACAGCTTCAGTTTGTTGATGCGTTATCCTTTGAGGGTGCTGAAGTATTTGTGTGAAATCAGTTTGATTCATTGACTTACCATTTAGCTAGTGTTGCATTAAAAATATCTTGTGTAATGCGTTCAAAAATTTCTTCGTGAGCAGTTGTTTTTTGTGCTCCTACTAGTTGTGCGCTTCCTGGATAATCATAAAAAAATGTAAAAGATTGATCTAAATCATCCTCTTCATTTTTTTTATTAAAAAATCTGAGTTTCACACTTATTGTTAATCTGTTTTGAGCTGCTGTATTTTGTGATGTTGCTGTTGTTGGCGAAATTCTATATTCTGTTATTTCACCTTCGTAGACTAAATCGCCATTAGATGGTACAAGATTTAAATTAGTTTGATTTTGTATTAAGTCTTCAAGGGCTAATTTAAAGTCACGTTCTAAACCAGGTTCTACTAATAAAGCTGTATTCTCAAAACGATTTACTTGATAGGTTTCAGTTCCTGGTGGAATTGAAGCTCCTGTAAACGAATAAATGCCACATCCGGTGAGTGAAAAACTAAAAGTTAAAAGTGAAAAGTATAATACGTATTTTTTCATTGTTTTTTAAATGCTTCGACAAGCTCAGCATGACATTTTATAAACGATTATGTTTTTATTTTGTTGTGTTTTACTGTTGACTGCTACTGAATACTGTAAACTAAACTTATAAATCGTATTGTTTGATTTTTCGATAAAGTGTACGTTCACTTATACCTAATTCGGCAGCTGCTAATTTACGTTTTCCGCTGTGACGTTCAAGCGATTTTTTAATTAATTCTAACTCTTTGTCTTGTAATGATAAAGTTTCTTCTTCCTCAACTTCTTCAGCAAAATGATATTTATCTTGAACAACCGTGGTTTCATCATTATTAGTGGCGTGTTCTGGAATTGAAATAACTTCAGCATTAGTGTTATCTAAAGTGTCTTCATATACTGCATCTTCTTCATCATCATTCCCATAGATTTTTTGAATCAGGCTCTCGTTATTTTTTTCAACATCTTTAACATTACCATGCTTCATTAATTCCATTGTAAGCTTTTTTAAATCATTAAGATCGCTTTTCATATCAAAAAGCACTTTGTATAGAATTTCACGCTCACTACTAAAATCGCTTTCAGATTTTGAAGTTTTAATTACAGCGGGCAAATTAGTGCCAGATGTTGGTAAATAACTTTGTAGTGTTGAAGCACTAATAGTGCGATTTTGTTCTAAAACAGAGAGTTGTTCTGCTATGTTTCGTAACTGACGAATATTACCACTCCATCTATATTTTAAAAGGATTTGTATTGCATTATCGGTTAGTTTAACCGTTGGCATTTTATATTTTAAAGCAAAATCGCTCGCAAATTTTCTAAATAACAAATGAATATCTTCTTGACGCTCTCTTAAAGGTGGTAAGTGAATATCTACGGTACTTAATCTGTAAAATAAATCTTCACGAAACTTTTCTTTTTGTATAGCTTCAAACATGTTTACGTTTGTAGCTGCTACAATACGCACATTAGTTTTTTGCACTTTACTAGAGCCTACTTTTAAAAACTCACCATTTTCTAAAACACGTAATAAACGTACTTGAGTTGTTAATGGTAATTCACCAACTTCATCAAGAAAAATAGTTCCGCCATCTGCGACCTCAAAATAGCCTTCGCGAGTTTGTGTAGCGCCTGTAAAAGCACCTTTTTCGTGCCCAAAAAGTTCACTGTCAATAGTGCCTTCTGGAATAGCTCCACAGTTTACAGCTATATATTTATTATGTTTTCTATGCGATAATTGATGTATTATTTTAGGAATACTTTCTTTACCAACACCGCTTTCTCCAGTTACGAGAACCGAAATATCGGTAGGAGCAACCTGAATCGCTTTTTCAATAGCACGATTTAATGCTGGTGAATTACCAATAATACCAAAACGTTGTTTTATTGCTTGAATTGATTCCATTTATTTAATTATTTTCACTTAAACCAATTGCTTCTCCAATTAGTGTTGCGCTTGTGCAATTAGTAACAGTTACATTTACAAAATCTCCTACTTTATAATCTCCTTTTGGAAAAACACAAACTATATTTTGTGGCGTGCGACCAGACCATTGTGTGTTAGATTTTTTTGATTCTTTTTCAATCAAAACCTCTACAGTAGTATTAAGCCACTCTTTGGTCCTTACTTCACTATGTATTCTTTGTAAGTCAACGATATCTTGTAATCGACGTTTTTTTGTTTCTTCAGGAACATCATCCTCCATATTTCTAGCTGCCATGGTTCCTGGGCGCTCGGAGTACGTGAACATATATCCAAAGTTGTATTTTACATATTCCATCAATGAAACGGTATCTTGAAAATCGTCTTCAGTTTCAGTTGGAAAACCAACAATCATATCTTGACTAATGGCACAGTTTGGAATAATTTGACGAATGTTGTCGATCAATTGCATGTACTCTTCACGCGTGTGCAAACGATTCATTTCCTTTAAAATACGATTACTTCCACTTTGTACAGGTAAATGAATATGATTACAAATATTTTGGTGTTTAGCCATAGTTTCAACCACATCTAAAGTTAAATCTTGGGGATTTGATGTTGAAAAACGAATTCGCATTTTAGGTTGTGCTATAGCGCAAAGGTCTAGTAATTTAGAAAAATTAACCGATGTTGCTTTTTGTAAATCACTGGCTTTATCAAAATCTTTTTTGAGTCCGCCACCATACCAAAGGTAGCTATCTACATTTTGCCCTAAAAGTGTAATTTCTTTGTAGCCTTTATTCCATAAATCGTTTATTTCTTCAATAATACTTTGTGGATCTCTACTGCGCTCGCGTCCTCTTGTAAAAGGCACTACGCAAAATGTACACATGTTGTCGCAACCACGAGTTATAGATACAAAAGCGGTTACGCCATTGGTGTTTAAACGTATAGGAGAAACATCACCATAAGTTTCTTCTTTAGAAAGAATAACGTTAATAGCGTCTCTACCTTCATCAACTTCAGCTAAAAGATTTGGTAAATCTTTGTAGGCATCAGGACCTACAACTAAATCAACAATTTTTTCTTCTTCAAGAAATTTAGTTTTTAAGCGTTCTGCCATACAACCTAAAACGCCAACTTTCATTTTTGGGTTGGTATCTCGTTTTACGGCATTATATTTTTCTAAACGTTTACGAACGGTTTGTTCTGCTTTATCACGAATAGAGCAGGTGTTTACTAAAACCAAATCGGCTTCTTCAAGGTTTTGAGTAGTGTTAAAACCTTGCTCAGACATTATAGAAGCAACAATTTCACTATCACTAAAATTCATAGCGCAACCATAACTTTCAATAAAAAGTTTACGTTTGTTTTCTTCTTTTTGTTCTAAAACTAAAGATTCTCCTTGTTTATTTTCGTCAATTTCTTTTTCCATAGTTTGCTAGACACTCATACATTTCAATAAGCATGCAAAGATACAATTTATTTGTGTTTTGTGACAAAGTGGCAGTTTATTTTTTTAGTATTGTACGCAACCAAAAAGGGTTTTATGCATCTTTAAAAAAACGAGTTTTAAAATGATACATTCAATCAAGAAAGTTTTATTTGTTATACCAGTTGTATTGTGTTTTATGAATATGCAATGTGAGGATGATATTGATGATTCTATAGAAATATGTGATCAAACAACAGTAATAAGTGAAAGTTTTTATAATGATATGGTTTCAGCTAATTTTACAATAATTGATGCTGATATATCAGAAAACTGTTTGATAATTAAAATAGGAGCTTCTGGTTGTGATGGTAATTCATGGGAATTTAATTTAGTAGATTCAGGTGCTATTGCTGAATCATCTCCAGAGCAACGTTATTTAGAATTTCAATTAATAAATGAAGAAGCTTGTTTAGCTTATTTTGAAAGAGCGATTTCTTTTAATATTTCTTCTTTACAAATAGAAGGAAGTAATGAAATTATATTACATATTGAAGGTTTAGAGTCTTCGTTAACATATACTTATTAAGTAAACTGATTTTTTATAAAAAACCAACGTCATGAAATTAAAATATCTTTTTTTGCCCATAGCCCTAATCTTTGTGATCTCTTGCGACCCCAATGATGAAGATTACGAGTTTGTTCAAGTTGCTACGCCTCAATTAATGAGTAAATCTGCTTTTAGAAGTTCGGTTGAAGTTGCTGTTCCTCAAAATATTGAAGAGGCTGGAAAAATTTATGCCTATAAAGATTACATTTTTGTAAACGATGTAAACAAAGGTGTGCATATTATTGATAATTCAAATCCAGAATCACCGCAAGCTATCAAGTATATTAATATTCCTGGTAACGAAGATATTTCTGTTAAAGATGATTTTTTATACGCTGATAGCGCAACAGATTTAGTGGTTTTTGATCTTTCGGATATTAATAATGTGTCAATTGTTGAGCGGTTAGAAGATGTGTTTGAAGTTTATGATTATAATATTCCTATTGAGGCACAAGCCATTGATTATGGTAATTATAATTATGAAAATGATATTATTGTTGGTTGGACCATAACTACCGAAAGACGTAAAAAACAAAGTGATGATAGGATGATTGATGTCGTTTTTGATGGAGCTTTAGCAAATTCAGCTGAATCTGTTACAGGTACTGGAGGTTCCTTAGCGCGTTTTCAAATAGTTGATAATTATTTATATGCTGTTGGTTACAATCAAATGGCTATTTTTAATATTCAAAATTTAGCTGAACCAACACTTTCTGGCACTCAATACGCAGGTTGGAGCATAGAAACTATGTTTCAAGCAGAAGGTTATTTGTATTTAGGAAGCACAAATGGTATGTATATTTATAATTTAGATAATCCTTCTTCACCAGAATATGTTTCAGAATTTACGCATTGGGAAGGCTGTGATCCTGTTGTTGTAGATGGAGATTATGCATACCTAACTTTACGCGGTGGAAATGAATGCGGACAGTTAGAAAGTATCTTAGAGGTTATAGATATTAGTGATAAATCTTACCCAACATTGGCTGCAAGACACCAATTAGAAAATCCCTACGGATTAGGTATTAAAGAAAATATGTTATTTGTTTGCGATGGTACATCTGGTTTAAAGTTGTTTGATAAAACAAATCCGTTAAATATAACTATGGTAAAAACATTTGAAAATATTCAATCTAAAGATGTGATTCCCTTAGAAAATAGTCTGTTAATGATTGGTGATAATACATTATATCAATATAAATATTTAGATGACGGTGTTGAGCTAATAAGTAGTTACTCGTTAAACTAAGATCTTATATTTTAAAATAAAGAATCCTGCGTAATTGCGGGATTTTTTGTTTGTAAGGTTTTAAAAAACGATTACATTTATACTTTAAAACTACTAACCAATACCTAATGAGTTCATTTGATAGATTATTACAAAAAATTGAAAATGCCAAAGATTTAGACTTCAGTTCAATATTTGATAGTGTTACAGAACTATTTAAAAAAGTTTGGCTTAAAGGTTTTGTAATGATTTTAATTTTAATGGTATTTGCAATAGGTATTAATCTTTTATTCACCCTAATTGGGTTAACCCCTAATAGTAACCCGTTTCTTAATGGGTTTGATTTGGAGTCTTATTCAGAATTCTATTCTTCAAATGTAATTTATAATATTCCTCAAACTATTCTAGTAAGTACTATAACTATGACTATGGTTGCTGGGTTTTATAGAATATGTAAACAAGTTATTTTGGGTGAAAATGTAACCGATGAATATTTTTATTTTTTAAAAAAAGAATATTTCTCAAAATTATTAATGTTAGGTATTATCCATACAGCAATTGCGACAGTTGCTCAACTTATGTTTTTTATACCATACATTTATGTGTTTGTACCATTAGCATACTTCACCATTATTTTTGCAAACAATCCGCATTTAACTGAAGGTGAAATTGTTAAAGCTAGCTTTAAATTAGGTAATAAAAAGTGGTTAATTAGTTTTGGGACCATGTTTGTTGCTGGCATTTTAGGGATGCTAGGTGTAATAGCATGTTTTGTGGGTTTGCTGTTTACTATTTCAATAGTTTATTTACCAGTATTTTTTATTTATAACGAAGTAGTAGGTTTTGATGATACGAGTGAAATAGAACAAATAGGCGTTAGAGACGAATCTGATTATTAACTTAAATATATTTACATGAATACAGTTAACCATTTATTAGAAAAAATAGATAGGGCTAAAGCGTTAGATTTTGGAGATATCTTTAATAAGTCTATAGAGCTTTTTAAGAAAGTATGGGTTCAAGGATTAGTGATATTGTTATTAACGATAGCCTTTATGATTCCTTTTTATATAATCATGTATTTGCCTTTAATAGCAATGGGTGTTTTAGATCCAGAGTCTTTACAGCAAGGTAGTGAACCAAATATGGCTATTCTTATTCCATTTTATCTATTTATGATTGTATTTGCGTTTTTTGCAATGATAATTAGTTTTGGTTTAAAAGCTGCTTTTTTTAGAATATGTAAAATTAAAGATTTGAATGAATCAGGTACAGACGATTATTTTTATTTTTTTAAAAAACCATATTTAGGGAAAACAATAAAACTTGCAGCAATAACATTTTTAATTAGCCTTATTGCTACATTGCTTTGTTTTTTTCCAATAATTTATGCTATGGTGCCAATAGCTTTAATTAATGTTATATACGCCTTTAATCCAGATATGGAACCTCAAGATATTGTAAAAGTTGGATTCAAATTGGGAAATAAAAAATGGTTGATAACCTTTGGTTTAATTTTTATAGCTGGACTTTTGTCTCAAATAGTTGGTATGATAATGTGCTTTATAGGAGTATTTGTAACGGCTTCTTTTGCTTATATACCATTATATTATATTTACAAGGATTCCGTGGGTTTTAATGAACAACATGTTATTGATGAAATAGGAACATCAATAGAATAAAAATAAATTATTATGTAAAAAAGCCTGTATTTAAAGTATTAAATGCAGGCTTTTAATATTTTAAAAATATAGAGATAGCTTATAAAATTAGGAAGTTAAATGTTTTTTGATATACATTTGTACCTTCAAAAATTGAAGTATGGCGAAGAATTTAGTAATAGTAGAGTCACCGGCTAAGGCAAAAACAATAGAAAAATTTCTTGGAAAAGATTTTAAAGTAGAATCTAGTTTTGGGCATATTGCCGATTTGCCTTCTAAGGAATTAGGTGTTGATGTTGACGGTGATTTTAAACCAAAATACGAAGTTTCTAAAGATAAAAAAGCAGTTGTGAAAAAATTGAAAGAGCTAGCTAAAAAAGCAGAAATGGTTTGGCTAGCAAGTGATGAGGATCGAGAGGGAGAGGCTATTGCGTGGCATTTAGCAGAAACTTTAAAGTTGGATAAAGACAAAACAAAACGTATTGTTTTTCACGAAATTACTAAGTCTGCCATACAAAAAGCTATTGAAAACCCACGTGGTATAGACTACGATTTAGTTGATGCACAACAAGCACGTCGTGTTTTAGATAGAATTGTAGGTTATGAGCTGTCGCCAGTACTTTGGAGAAAAGTAAAAGGCGGTCTTTCAGCTGGTCGTGTACAATCTGTTTCAGTGCGATTAATTGTTGAAAAAGAAAGAGAAATTCAAGACTTTAATCCAGTAGCGTCTTATAGAATTGATGCTGAGTTTTCAAATGAAGATGGTCAAACCTTTAAAGCGAAACTTCCAAAGAATTTTTCAACTAAAAAAGAAGCTCAAAAGTTCCTAGAGGAAAATGCCAATACAGATTTTAAAGTTTCAGATTTACAAAAGAAACCAGCAAAAAAATCTCCGGCAGCTCCTTTTACAACGTCAACATTACAACAGGAAGCATCTCGTAAATTATATTTTTCGGTAAGCAAAACTATGACTATGGCGCAGCGCCTTTATGAAGCAGGTTTAATTACTTATATGAGAACAGATAGTGTGAATTTATCTGATGAAGCTAGAAAAGGCGCACAAAAAGAAATAGAAAACGCATTTGGTTCTAAATACAGTAAACCAAGAAATTATACAGGTAAATCTAAAGGCGCTCAAGAAGCGCATGAGGCTATTCGTCCAACAGATTTTTCATTACAATCTGTAGATATAGATAGAGATCAAGCACGTTTATACGATTTAATCTGGAAACGTTCTATTGCATCACAAATGAGTGAAGCAGAATTGGAGCGTACCAATGTTAAAATTAGTGCATCAACACATAACGAAACCTTTACTGCTAATGGTGAGGTAATTACTTTTGATGGATTTTTAAAAGTATATTTAGAAGGTACTGATGACGAAGATGTTGAACAGGATGGAATGTTGCCTGCTATGAAGGTAAATGAAACCTTGTTAAATAATTATATAACAGCAACAGAACGTTATACGCGACCACCAGCAAGATATACTGAGGCTTCGTTGGTTAAAAAATTAGAAGAATTGGGTATTGGTCGTCCATCTACTTATGCTCCAACCATTTCTACTATACAGAATAGAAATTATGTTGAAAAAGGAACAGTTGAAGGAGAAGAGCGTAACTATTCTCAACTTACTTTACAAAGTGGTGTTGTAAAAGATAAATTATTAAGTGAAAAAGTAGGTTCAGATAAAGGGAAATTGGTGCCAACAGATATTGGAATGATTGTTACCGACTTTTTAGTAAATCACTTTGATGCTATTTTAGATTATAATTTTACTGCAAAAGTTGAAGAGGATTTTGATGATATTGCTGAAGGAAAAGAAGATTGGCAAAAAATGATGAAATCATTTTATAAAAGTTTTCATCCAGTAGTTGAAGATGTTAAAGAGAATGCCGATAGAGAATCCGGTGAACGTATTTTAGGTAAAGACCCTAAAACAGGAAAACAAGTAAGTGTACGATTGGGTAAGTTTGGGCCAATGGTGCAAATAGGTACGGTTGATGACGAAGAAAAACCTCAATTTGCAAGTTTAAGTCCAGACCAACAATTAAATACCATTACTTACGAGGAAGCAATGGATTTATTTCAGCTTCCAAAAAATCTTGGTACTTACGAAGGTGAAGATGTTGAGGTTAATAATGGGCGTTTCGGTCCTTATGTAAAGTTTGGTAAATCATTTGTGTCACTTCCAAAAGGAGTAGATCCCTTAAGTGTAGAGTTAGACGATGCTATTGTTTTAATTAAAGAAAAACAAAAAGCTGATGCTCCTATATATATGTATCAGGATTTACCTGTGCAAAAAGGTAAAGGACGTTTTGGACCATTTATAAAATGGAACAATATGTTCATCAACGTTAACAAGAAATATGATTGGGATAATTTATCTGAAGAAGATATTGTTGAATTAATTGAAACAAAAATTCAAAAAGAGAAAGATAAGTTAATTCATTCTTGGGAAGATGAAGGTATTCGTGTAGAAAAAGCACGCTGGGGCAGACATAATGTTATTAAAGGCAAAATAAAAGTTGAACTTGCTAAAACGGTTGATGTTTCAGAGATGACATTGGAAGAAGCAAAAGCAATTATTGAAGCAAACGCGCCAAAAAAGAAAGCTACTAAAAGAAAAACAGCTACTAAGAAAAAATAATTGATTTTCTAAAAGTCTAGTATTTAGTGTTTTTGTCAAAACTGTATAAAGTTTTGTCAAATATTTGCATTTCATCGGATATTTTTAACAAATAGGTAATTAAAAACTCATTTATTCTATTGATATTTGTGTGAATTCAAAATTTCAATCACTAGAAGTAAATAGCTGTTTTAATAAATGAACTTTAATTTTCTATCTCCAGTTTCAGATTTAGTATTAGCTCATAACGAGTTGCTTTCACCACAGGCATTAGGAAGAAAGCTTAAAATTCACTCCGCACAAACAGGAATACCAGATTTAGATGATGTTAATGTTGCCATATTTGGTGTTCTAGAAAATAGAAATGATGTAAATTATATAGGTGAAGAGTTTCAGCTTAATGAAATTAGAAAATCTTTTTATGGTCTTTTTCCAGGAAGTTGGAATACAATTGTTGCAGATTTAGGAGATATTGAAAAAGGCGAAAGTGTAGAAGATACCTACTTTGCCGTAAAAGAAGCTGTAAACATTTTAGTGAAAAAAAATATTATACCTGTTATATTAGGTGGTTCACAAGACCTTACTTACGCAAATTATAGGGCTTATGATGATTTAATACCTATGGTTAATATTGTAAATATAGATGCAAAGTTTAATCTGGGAGATTCTACAAAACCTATAAAGAATAATAGTTTTGTTGGAAAAATAATTTTAGATCAACCTTATAATCTATTCAATTATGCAACTATTGGCTATCAAACTTATTTTAATTCGCAAGAAGAAATAGATTTAATGGATAGCTTGTATTTTGAATCTTATAGATTGGGTCAAGTATCAAAAGATATTACTTTAGTTGAGCCTGTTTTGAGAGATGCTAATATTGTAAGTGTTGATTTGTCTTCGGTTAAAGGGTCAGAAGTTAGTTTAAATCAAAAGTATTCGCCAAATGGCTTAGACGGAAAAGAAATTTGTGCCATTGCACGTTATGCAGGCATTAGTAATAAAGTAACTTCTTTTGGAATTTATGAATATAAACCCTCAAAGGATGATGAGATTACATCTATGCTAGTCTCGCAAATGATTTGGTATTTTATTGAAGGAGTTAACTTCAGAATTAAAGATGATGATTTTTCAGATGATAATAGCTATCAAAAGTTTATCACATTGGTAGAATCTCAGGAATTGGTGTTTTATAAGAGTAATAAAACAGGTAGATGGTGGATTGAAATCCCTTTTTTAAAGGAAGTTAATAATAAATTGAAAAGACACACGTTATTACCATGCATGCATCAAGATTACCTTGATGCTAGTAATAATAAGGTGCCAGATCGTTGGTATAAAGCCTTCAGAAAGAATTGTGTGTAATAGACAAATCATGGTCAAACAGTTGATTTTATCGGTAAAATGTATTTTTTTCACGATGAAATGTAAATTTTTTGGATAAAAAGTTGTTTTTTAAAAAATATATAAATATGTTTACGCTCTCAAAAATGAAGCTTAAATAATTAACCTCGAGTTTTCTATGGATATTAAGAAGTTTATATTATTAACCTCAGTATTAGCAATACTGTCTAGTTGTGGCTCTAAAGATAGAGGCGAGCTAGTAGGTGTTAAAGGAAAAAAATGGCATCCCGAAAAGCCATATGGTATGGAACTTATTCCGGGTGGAGCATTTATCATGGGTAAAGCAGATGATGATCTTGCAGGTATAGCAGATGCGCCTTCAAAAACAGTTACTGTTAGAGCCTTTTATATGGATGCTACAGAAATAACAAACAGTGAATACCGTCAATTCGTTCACTGGGTAAGAGACTCAATTGTTAGAATGAAATTAGCCATTTTAGCAGATGAGGTTGGTAAAGTACCTGAAGATGGTGGTATTGGTGAGTATGCATTTAAAGATGCAGATACAGCTAATATGTCTGTTTACGAAAAATATATGTTCGAAAACTATACAGGTTTAGGTCCAACAGGATATGAAGGTAGAAAACTAAACAAAGATGTTGATTTAGTTTTTGATACATCAGAATATCCTGACGAATACTATACTGAAGTTATGGATACCATGTATTTACCTCTAGAAGAGTCTTATAATGGGCAACGTACTTGGGATGTTAAAAAATTCAAGTTCCAGTTCAGTTACATGGATATTCAAGAAGCTGCTAGAAATAGAGGTATAAAACGTAAAGATGTTATCAAGAAAGAAGAAATAGAAGTGTATCCTGATACTACAGTTTGGATTAGAGATTTCGCTTATTCTTATAACGAGCCAATGCATAATGATTATTTCTGGCATGATGCCTATGGTGAGTATCCTGTAGTAGGTGTTACTTGGGCGCAAGCTAAAGCATTTTGCGAGTGGAGAACAATAAACAAAAACTCATATCAAAAATCTAAAAAAGGAGCTGCTTTGGTAAATACATTTAGATTACCATCTGAAGCAGAATGGGAATATGCCGCAAGAGGTGGTTTACAAGCTGCAACATACCCTTGGGGTGGACCTTACACAAAAAGTGATGCAAGTTGCTTTATGGCAAACTTTAAACCTGTAAGGGGTGATTATGCAGCAGACCAAGCATTATATACTGTAGAGGCAAAGTCTTACGAGCCAAATGATTATAATTTATATAATATGGCTGGTAATGTATCAGAATGGGTGAATGCATCTTACGATCCTGCAGCTTATCAATATACATCAACAATAAATCCTAGTGTTAACGATAATAATAATCAACGTAAAGTTGTAAGAGGTGGTTCATGGAAAGATGTAGCATACTTTTTACAAGTTAGTTCTAGAGATTACGAATACGCAGATTCAGCAAGAAGTTATATAGGTTTCAGAACCGTTCAAGATTACATGGGGACACAAGTAACGAAAAACGGAAAATAACAAATTAAGAATCTAATCAAATTTAATTAACAAATAACTATTAACCTACTTAAGTAGATCCTACTTAAAAATTAAAAATCGAAAATTATGGCAAAGTCAAAAGCAAGTAAAAAGTTCATGAATATGGCTTACGGATTAGGAGCAGCAATTGTAATTGTTGGTGCACTATTCAAAATTATTCACTTTGAAATCGGACCTTTAACAGGTAACGTAATGTTAACCATCGGTCTTGTAACAGAAGCAATCATATTTGCTTTATCAGCATTCGAACCTGTTGATGAAGAGTTAGATTGGTCTTTAGTATATCCAGAATTAGCTGGAGGACAAGCAGGTAAAAAAGAAGGAAAAGAAAGCGCACAAGGTTTATTATCTAAAAAATTAGACGATTTATTAAAAGAAGCTAAAATTGATGGCGAATTAATATCTAGTTTAGGAGATAGCATTAAAAACTTTGAAGGTGCTGCAAAAAATATGTCTTCAACTGTAGATTCAATTGAAGCAAGCAAGAAATATGGTGAAGAATTATCATTAGCTGCTGCTCAAATGGAATCTTTAAACAGCTTATATAAAGTACAGTTAGAGAGTATTAATAAACAAGCAACTATCAATGAAGAATCTATTGAGAATGCTGGTAAATTAAAAGAGCAAATGCAATCTTTAGCATCTAACTTATCGTCTTTAAATGGCGTATACGGTGGTATGCTTTCTGCAATGAACAAAAACTAATTAGGAGCGTTAATCCCAAATTACTATTAATTAACCAAAAAAAACCTAATTAAACATGGCAGGAGGAAATTTATCACCTAGACAGAAAATGATTAATCTGATGTATTTAATATTTATAGCGATGCTAGCTTTAAATATGTCAAAAGAAGTGCTTTCAGCCTTCGGATTAATGAACGAGAAGCTTTCAGAATCTAATGAAGCCACAACATCGCGTAACGATAGTTTTATGGCCAACTTAGAGCAAAAAGCTGCAGATCAACCTGAAAAGTATGTACCATTAAAATCTAAAGCAGATCAAATTGATGCACTAGCAAAAAAGTTTGATACTTATTTAGAAGAATTAAAAGGTAAAATGACTGCAACAGTTGATGACCCTACCGATTATGAGATTATGGATAAAGGTGATTACCTAGACCAAAATTTCTTTAAAGGAGACAAAATAAAACCTGAAGGTCAAGAATTTTTAAACCAAATCAATTCTTTTAGAGATGGTGTTGTTAATTTACTTGATGGACAGAAGGGTATGGAAACCATTGTAAAAGATGTTAAAGAAAAGTTCAGTACAGAACAAGAAATTAACAGAGATGGTATAAAAGTTGACTGGTTAGACTATCACTACAAAGGATTTCCTTTGGTAGCATCGTTAACTAAAATGACACAACTTCAATCAGATATTAAAACTACTGAGTCTGAGGTTTTATCAAACATGTTACAAGGAACGCTTTCTAGTGAAGTATCAATGACAAACTATACAACCTTAATGGAAACATCTAAATCAGCTTACTTTAATGGTGAGCAATTTGATGGGCAAATTGTATTAGGTCGTAAAGATGCTTCAACAAAACCTAGTAGAGTTGAATTAACTTTAGATGGTAGAAAACTTACTGAAAAGCAATACTCTATTGAAGATGGTAAAGTAAAGTTAAAAATAGGAACTGGTGGTGTTGGTGAACATAAAATTGAAGGTAAGTTAATCTTTGCTCAAGATGGAGAAGAGGTTGAAGTACCTGTAAAATCATCATTCGCTACGGTTGCAAAACCTAATTCTGCTACTATTTCTGCAGATAAAATGAATGTAGTATATAGAGGTGTTAAAAACCCGATGACTATTTCATTTGCTGGTATTCCAGATAATAAAGTAACAGCTAGCGCACAAGGTTTATCAAGAGGTTCTGGCAGTAGCTATGTTATGGATGCTACAAGAATTAAAGGTAGAGAAGTAACTATTAATGTTACTGGTACTTTGCCAGATGGTGGTAAAGTAAGTGATAATGCTAAATTTAGAATTAAAGATTTACCAAAACCAACAGGAACTATAAGAGGTGAAGACGGCGCATTAAAAATGCAACGTAACAGTCTTGAAATTTCTACTATTGGTGCGAAATTTGATGATTTTGATTTTGAATTACCATTACGTGTAACAGGATTTAAATTTAAAGTTCCAGGACAACCAACAATAAATGTTAGTGGAAATAAGTTAGATAGTAGAGCAAAAGGTGCATTACGTAAAGCTAAACGTGGATCTGGTGTTCAAATATTTGATATTGAAGCTAAAGCGAGTGGAGTTAGCGTGATACTTAAAAAAGTATCTCCAGTATTTGTTGAGTTAACAAACTAAGAACTATTAGAACTAACCATTGGTTAAACCTAATAAATTAAAAATGTATAATAAGATGAAATTAAAGAGTTTTTTATTAACCGTTGCAACTGTTTTTACAGCATCAACTATGTTTGCGCAAGCTAATATATTAAATGCTAAAAGCCCTGAAGAAATAGGTGTAAGAACAGAAGCTCAAAAGGCTGTTGACAATGATAAACCATTAGAGTATGGTTATGTTGACGATAGAGATATCTTGTTTTCTAAAATGGTTTGGGAGAAAATTGTTCTTGACGAACGTGCAAACTTCCCACTATACTATCCAGTAGATACAAATAATATTGGTAGTGATAGACGATCATTATACGATGTTCTAATGAAGAGCATTAAAGAAGGCAAAATAAAAAATATCTATGATGATTCTTATTTTACAACAAAGCGAACTCTAAAGGATATTGAAGCTGCTTTAGTTATGATTGATACTACAGAATACGGTATTGAACAATTAAATGCTGGTGAAGAATTATCTAAAGAATATATCAATAGAAGAGATATAACTGCTGCAGATATTAAGGAGTACCATATTAAAGGACTTTGGTATTTTGATAAGCGTCAAGCTGAAATGAAATATCGATTACTTGGTATAGCTCCAGTGGCACCAGATGTTAACTTTATTGATGAAGCAGAGCCAGATTTAGTACCATTATTCTGGGTATTTTTCCCAGATGCTAGAGAAGTTTTACATGAAGCAAAATCGTTCAATAATGAAAATAGTTCTATGCCATTTTCTTTCGATCATGTATTAAACGCAAGACGTTTTCATGGTTATATTTTTAGAGAAGAAAATGTACAAGGCGACAGAGCTGTTAACGAGTATGTTTCAGAGAACGCTTTAATGCAATTATTAGAATCTGAAAGGATTAAAGATAAAATTAGAGATTTTGAATTAGATATGTGGACATACTAATTTTAAAGTCAATTAGAATAAAAAAACGCTCACTTTTTAGTGAGCGTTTTTTTATTGTTTCTTTCCAAGTTGGAATTCTTTTCTAATTATCTTCGCAGTATGATGCAAGTAGATTACATTATTGTTGGTATTGGAATTGCTGGTATTAGTTTTTGTGAGCAATTAAAGTCTAATAATAAAACTTTTGTGGTATTTGATAATACATCACAACAATCTTCAACGGTTGCTGGTGGATTATATAATCCTGTTGTGTTAAAGCGTTTTACATCAGTTTGGAAAAGTAAAGAACAATTAGATATTGCATTGTCACTTTATGCTAATTTAGAGAAAAGACTCCATGTGAAATTAGATTATAAAATCCCAGTTTACAGGAAATTTGCATCTCTTGAAGAACAAAACGATTGGTTTGCTGCTTCAGACAAACCTTTACTTTCAGAATATCTTTCAACTACTATAATTAAAAATAATAATGACGCTATAAATGCACCTTTTGGTTTTGGTGAAGTTTTAGAAACAGGAAGAATAGATGTGAAAACTATGATTGAAGCCTACAAAACAGATTTGCTAAAACATGATTTATTGCTTGAAGAAGACTTTAATTATAATAATCTGAAAATTGACAACACTACCATAAGCTATAAAAATATTAACGCTAAACATATTGTTTTTGCAGAAGGTTATGGTATTAAACAAAACCCTTATTTTAATCACTTACCATTAGTTCCTGCAAAAGGAGAATTAGTTATAATACATGCACCAGATTTAAAAATAGATTTTGTTTTAAAGGCTGGGGTGTTTTTAATCCCTTTAAAATACGATTTATATATTGTTGGAGCCACTTATAATTGGAAAGACTTAACAAACCAAATTTCCGAGTCGGGTAAAGAAGAGTTGTTAATTAAGCTTAAAAAGCTAATTACTTGTTCTTTTAAAGTGGTTAATCAAGTTGCAGGTGTTAGACCAACTGTTAAAGATAGAAGACCTCTTGTTGGCCAGCATTCAACACATAAAAATATGTATGTATTAAACGGTTTAGGAACACGTGGTGTGATGATTGGACCTTATGTTGCTAATAAACTCTATAATTTTATAGAAAACGGAATTACTCTTGATGAAGAAATAGATATTAATCGATTTAATAACTAAAATCAAGTTACTTTTTTTTGCGCTAGGGATTGTAGTGGAAATCCTTTTTTGTCTCATTGAGCACAGTCGAAATGTTAAGACAAAAAAGATTATAACGTAAAGCCCGACCTTTAGGTAGCTCCCAAATAATTACTTTTTAGCTAAAGTTTTATCGTAATGTATGAAAAGGTTAATCCATATATTTCTGGATAACCTTAAAATAATAGGCATAAAAACAACTAATGTACCTATTATTGATAAAAACATCATGTTCAATCCTGCATTAAAAACAAAATAGGCTATAACAAAAGCTGCCACGGCAAATGCTATTCCAACTGCATAACTTACATACATAGAACCATAGAAAAACGATGGTTCAATTTTATATTTTGTTCCACAGTTAGAGCATTTTTCATGCATGCTTAATGCTTGAGATAAATTGTACGGGTTTTTATTTGTGTACATAGATTCTTCATGACATTTAGGGCATGTTCCTGTTAAAATACTATATAGCTTGGTTCCTTTTTTAAACATAATATTTGTGTATTTTTGCAAGCGCAATTACAAAACAAAAGTACATTTTTAAAGGTAATGCTTTTGTGATAAAAGTTACATTTCTATGATGAATATTCATAATCTATCAATTTCGTTTCAAGGAGAATACCTCTTTGAAGATCTCACATTTAAATTAGGAAATGGAGATAGAATAGGACTTATAGGTAAAAATGGAGCAGGTAAATCTACAATGCTTAAGATTTTATCTAAAGAAATGGAGCCTGATACAGGACAAATTGCAACAGATAAAGAACTTAAAATAGGTTTTTTAAAACAGGATATCGATTTTGTTTTTGGCAGAACAGTACTTGAAGAAGCATATGAAGCTTTTACTGAAATTAAAGCTCTAGAGGCTAAAATGGAAGCTGTAAATACCCAAATGGCAGAACGTACAGATTATGAAAGTGAAGGGTATCATCAACTTATGGTTGATATTAATGAACTTCAACATCAATACGAGATATTAGGCGGTTATAATTATCAAGGTGATACTGAAAAAATTCTTCAAGGTTTAGGTTTTCAACGCAAAGATTTTGAGAAGTTAACCGATACATTTTCTGGTGGTTGGCGCATGCGTATTGAGCTAGCAAAATTACTACTTCAAAATAATGATATTTTACTACTTGATGAGCCTACAAACCATTTGGATATAGAATCTATTATTTGGTTAGAAGGGTTTTTAAAGAATTATTCTGGAGCAGTAGTTATTGTATCTCATGATAAAATGTTTCTAGATAATATAACCAATAGAACTATTGAAATTTCTTTAGGTCGCATTTACGATTATCCTAAACCATATTCAAAATATTTAGTTTTACGCGAAGAGTTAAGAACACAGCAGTTAGCTTCTCAAAAAAATCAACAAAAACAAATAGAGCAAACCGAGAAGCTTATTGAAAAGTTTCGTGCCAAAGCATCAAAAGCAACTATGGCGCAATCGCTTATAAAGAAGTTGGATAAAATTGATAGAATAGAAGTTGATGAAGATGATAATTCTGTAATGACACTTAATTTCCCAGTGTCTATTACTCCAGGAAAAGTAGTTGTGGAGGCTGAAAATGTTTCGAAAAACTATGGCGATAACCAAGTTTTAAAGAATATAAGCTTGCTTATAGAACGCGATAGTAAAACCGCTTTTGTTGGTCAAAACGGACAAGGTAAATCTACACTAGCAAAAATTATTGTAGGAGATATAAAATACAACGGGCATTTAAAGTTGGGGCACAATGTGCAAATTGGTTACTTTGCTCAAAATCAAGCAGAGTATCTTGATGGAAATAAAACTGTTTTAGATACTATGATTGATGCTGCTAACGAAACTAATAGAAGTAAAGTAAGAGATATTTTAGGTTCATTTTTGTTTAGAGGCGATGAGGTTGAAAAATATGTACGAGTACTTTCTGGAGGAGAGCGAAACCGTTTGGCATTAGCAAAATTAATGCTTCAGCCATTTAATGTATTGATAATGGATGAGCCTACAAATCACTTAGATATTAAGTCTAAAAATGTATTGAAAGAGGCTTTAAAACGATTTGAAGGCACTTTGATTTTAGTATCCCATGATCGTGATTTTCTACAAGGACTAACCAATATAGTTTACGAATTTAAAGACCATAAGCTTAAAGAATATTTAGGTGATATAGACTATTATTTAGAACAACGCAAAGTTGAAAACTTGCGAGAAGTTGAAAAACGTACTGTAGTTAAAGAAACACCTAAAGAAAAAAATCAGCAATCTTACGAAGACCAGAAAAAAGTAAAATCTTTAAACAATAAACTGAGTAATGTTGAGTCAAAAATCAGTCAGTTAGAACGAGATATAAAAGCTATTGATCTTGAGTTAGAAATTAATTATGAAGAAGCGACATCTAAACCAAACTTCTTTGATAATTATCAAAAAATGAAAACTGATTTACAAAATTTTATGGAAAAATGGGAATCCATTCAGTTTGAGATTGAAGCTTTAGAAAACTAGCTTTTTAGGCTTTTTTTAACATTTAACTGTTAAACTAAGTAATAATTTTGTAGTCTTACATACTTAAACTAACCCAGTATGCGCAAAATTATCCTTTCCGTAATAGGAGTTTTACTAATAGTACTTTCTTTTTTATTTGCAAAAAAGCTTATTGCCAATAAAAACAAGCCTAAACCGGTTAAAGAAAAAATTGTTAAAACGGTATTTACAGATACGGTTTTAAATCAAACCGTTAAAATTATAATTCCGGCAAATGGCAGTTTAGTTGCAAAACAAAGAGTAGAATTATATGCCGAAGTTCAAGGTGTTTTTAAGCCTTCAAATATTCTTTTTAAACCAGGTCAGAAATACCGAAAAGGGCAATCCTTAATTAGAATTGATGCATCAGAGTATTACGCAAGTGTGCAATCTTCAAAAAGCAGCTTATATAATGCAATTGCAGCAATTATGCCCGATTTACGACTAGATTTTCCAGAAGTTTACCCAAAATGGCAAAACTACCTTAACGGTTTTGATTTAAATAAAACAACACCTAAGTTGCCAGAAATGGCTTCTGAAAAAGAAAATTATTTCATTACAGGACGTGGTATAATTTCTAGCTATTATAATGTTAAAAATTTGGAACAGCGCTTATCAAAATATAATATCACCGCCCCTTTTACTGGAATTTTAACCGAAGCTTTAGTTACTGAAGGGTCTTTGATTAGAAGTGGACAAAAATTAGGAGAATTTATTGATCCGTCAATTTACGAAATGGAAGTAGCCTTGAGCAAATCTTATGCTACATTATTACAAGTTGGTGAAGCTGTTATCCTAACTAATTTAGATAAAACTGAAACCTACAACGGTAAAGTATCTAGGGTTAATGGAAGTATAGATGCCACAACACAAACCATTACAGCTTATATTGAAGTTAAAGATGATAAGTTGAAAGAGGGCATGTATTTAGAGGCTAATTTGAATGCCAAAGAAGAACAAGATGCTATAGAGATAGATCGTAATTTGTTGCTAGAAAGTGAAGAGATATTTATTGTTCGAGATAGTGTGTTAGATGTTATACCAGTAAAACCAGTATATTTTTCAGATACCAAAGTAGTTTTAAAAAATGTGCCTAACGGAACAGTTATTTTAGAAAAACCAGTACCAGGAGCTTATGCAGGTATGTTGGTAAAACCTTTTGAGGATTCTACTAAAAATAATGATAAATAATGAGAAAATTAATCAGTTATTTTATCAGATATCATGTTGCTGTAAATATCTTCATTATCGCCTTTTTTGTATTTGGTGTTATTGGAGTTTTATCGCTTAAATCATCATTTTTCCCGTTAGTAGAATCTAAAATCATCAACATTAGTGTTGTATATCCTGGCGCATCTCCGCAAGAAATAGAAGAAGGTGTTGTTCTTAAAATAGAAGATAATCTTAAAGGATTAAAAGGTGTTGATAGAGTAACCTCAGTATCCCGTGAAAATAGCGGAACTATAACTGTTGAAATTGAAAAAGGTGAAAATATAGATTTCATGCTTTTAGAGGTTAAAAATGCTGTAGATAGAGTGCCTTCTTTTCCAACGGGTATGGAACCACTTATTGTTGCAAAGCGCGAAGAGGTAAGGCAAACTATATCTTTCGCTTTAAGCGGAAAAAACATACCATTAGCTACTTTAAAGCAGATAGGAAGACAAATTGAGAATGATTTAAGAACTATTGACGGTATTTCACAAGTTGAAGTTTCAGGTTATCCAGAAGAAGAAATTGAAATAGCGGTTAATGAAACAAGTTTGTTAGCTTATAATATTAGTTTTAATGATGTTGCTCAAGCCGTTAGTGCATCAAATATTTTAGTAACTGGAGGTAATATAAAAACAGATGCAGAAGAGTATTTAATACGTGCAAACAATCGATCGTATTATGGAAATGAACTTTCTAATGTCATTATTAAAGCCACAAATGAAGGGAAAACAGTACGTTTAAAAGATGTAGCTATCGTTCGAGATCGTTTTTCGGAAACACCAAACGCAACCTATTTTAATGAGCAATTAGCAGTTAATATTACAGTAACAAGCACAAATAATGAAGACTTAATTTCTTCTGCAGATAAAGTTAAAGAATATATTGAAGGTTATAACCAAAGTCATAATAATGTTAGACTTGATGTTGTTAGAGATTTATCAATTACGTTAAATCAGCGTACAGAATTACTAATAAAAAACGCAATTGCAGGAATAATTTTAGTACTTCTTTTCTTATCATTATTTCTTAATACTCGCTTAGCTTTTTGGGTTGCTTTTGGTCTTCCTATTTCATTTTTAGGGATGTTTATTTTTGCAGGTCAATTTGATGTGACTATAAATGTATTATCACTTTTTGGTATGATAATCGTGATAGGTATTTTGGTAGATGATGGTATTGTAATTGCCGAAAACATCTATCAGCATTACGAAAAAGGTAAAACACCTATTCAAGCCGCTATAGATGGTACAATGGAAGTTATTCCACCAGTAGTTTCAGCAATCATAACTACCCTATTAGCCTTTTCTTTATTTCTCTTTTTAGATAGTAGAATCGGTGAGTTTTTTAGTGAAGTTTCGGTAATAGTAATATTAACTTTAGTGGTGTCGTTAGTTGAAGCCTTAATTATTTTACCAGCTCATTTAGCACATTCTAAAGCTTTAAGAAAACCTGTTTTGGATGATAACCCTTCTAAAATGAAACAATTCTTTGCCAAAATGCGAATTATAAATAAAGCAGGTGATAATTTTATGGCTTTTTTAAGAGACAAAATATATACTCCTGTTTTAAGTTTTGTTTTAAAATTTAAGATGTTGTCTTTAGGGATTTTTATAGCACTTTTAATACTCACTTTTGGATCTATTGGAGGGGGTATAATTGGGTTAACTAGATTTCCTAGTATAGCAAGTGACACTGTTTCTGTAGAGTTAGATATGCCAAATGGCACGAATGTAGAAGTTACTGATTCTATTATTTCTATGATTGAACAAAAATCATATATAGTTAATAAAGAATTATCAGAAGAATATTTAAAAGGTACAGGGAAACAGCTTTTTGAAAATACAATTTTAAGCTTAAATAGCTCTTCTAGTGCACGATTACAGATAAATATGTTACCTGGTGAACAAAGGCCTGATGAGATTAATTCACGATTAGTGGCTAATAGATTAGGTGATGTTGTTGGACCAATTATAGGAACAGAGCGCTTAATATTTGGTTCTGGTGGAAATTTTGGAGGTAGCCCTGTTTCTGTTTCTTTATTGAGTAATAATATTGATGAGCTAAAAGCTGCCAAGTTAGAATTAAAACAAGTATTACAAACGAATCCATTGTTAAAGGATATTGAAGATAATGATCCAGCAGGAATTAAAGAAATTCGTTTAGAATTAAAAGAAAGCGCTTATTTGCTGGGGTTAGATTTAAGAACGGTGATGACACAAGTACGCTCTGGTTTTTTTGGAACACAAGCGCAGCGTTTTCAACGTGGGCAAGACGAAATTCGTGTTTGGGTGCGTTATAATAGAGCGAATCGAGAATCTATTAACAATCTAGACGATATGCGCATAGTTACACCAACTGGTGAGCGTGTAACACTTAAGGATATTGCAAATTATACTATTGAAAGAGGAGATGTTGCTATAAACCATTTAGAAGGTCAGCGAGAAATTCAAGTGTCTGCAGATTTAAAAGATCCTAATACAAGTACTACAGATATTATTGATGATATTAAAGCGAATATTATTCCAGAAATTAAATCAAAATATCCAACTATTTCAGTTTCATTCGAAGGACAAAATAGGGAGACATCTAAATTATTAAGTTCATTAAAAAAAGCAGGAATACCAATTTTATTTCTTATCTACATTGTAATTGCATTTACATTTAGAAGTTATAGTCAACCATTACTATTAATAATATTAGTTCCTTTTAGTTTGACTGCAGTTGCTTGGGGACATTGGTTATTTAATTTTCCTTTAAACACGCTATCGCTTTTAGGGATTATTGCATTAATAGGAATTATGGTTAACGACGGTTTGGTGTTAATAGGCAAATTTAATTCCAATTTAAAAGAAGGGATGACTTTTGATTTAGCACTTACTGAAGCTGGAAAATCTAGATTTAGAGCTATTTTCTTGACCTCATTAACTACTATAGCAGGTTTAGCTCCTTTATTACTTGAAAAAAGTAGACAAGCACAATTTTTAAAACCTATGGCTATTTCTATTTCATTTGGTATTGCATATGCTACCATACTAACATTATTAGCTTTACCATTATTCTTGTCTTTTAGTAACAGTATAAAAAAGAATGTAAAATGGTTGGCAACGGGTAATAAGATTACTAAAGAGGAAGTTGAACGTGCTATTATAGAGCAAAAAGAAGAACATGAAAATTAAATTTATTTTTTTAAGTATTTTTTTTATATCACAATCACTAATTGCGCAAGAATTACTCACACCCAACAAAGCGGTGAGTTTAGCTTTAGAAAATAATTACGGAATTAAATTAGCAAATACTAATGTTGAAGTTGCTAAAAATAATGCCAGTATTTTAAATTCTGGCTATTTGCCAACATTAACTGGAAATGCTGGTGCTACTTATAATGTAGACAATACAGAAGCAGAATTTTCAGATGGTAGAGTAACTACTTTAAATGGAGCTGAAAGCTCCAGATATAATGCATCAGTAGATTTAAATTATACATTGTTTGATGGTTTAGGTCGCGCTTACAACTATAAGCAACTTAAAGAAACGCAACAGTTAACAGAGTTGCAAGCTCGCGAAACAATTGAAAATACTGTTTTACAATTGTTTACTATTTACTATAATGTTGCAGAACTTACTGAAAATACAAATGCTATTTATCAAACATTTTCTATTTCTAAAGAACGATTAACTCGTGCAGGATATCAATTTGATTATGGTCAATCTACAAAATTGGATGTGTTAAATGCTGAAGTTGATATCAATAACGACAGCATTAGTTTGATGAATTCTAAACAGCAATTAAATAATTTTAAAAGAGATTTAAATCTTGTTTTAGGCAATACTTTATCTGAAGATTTTAATATTGATACAGAAATTAATTTTAAAATTTTACTGAATAAAGATGAACTTTTAGAAAAAGCAAAATCTTACAATAGTGCTTTGCTGCAAATAGATAAAAACATAGCCATTAATAATTTAATAGTGAAGTCTGAGAAATCGGCATACCTACCTACTGTTGGCTTAACAGGTAGTTATGGATGGAATAAAAGTAACAATAATGCAGCATCATTTGTGGCAGTATCTACAAATGATGGTTTTTCTGGAGGTTTAAATTTAAGATGGAATTTATTTGATGGCGGAAATACAATAACAAGAGTTAAAAACGCTAAAATCAATTTAGAGGCTCAAAATATTCAAAAGGAAGAGTTTATAGTCACTTTAGAGCGCGATTTTAATAATGCATGGGATGATTATCAGAATAAGCTAAACATATACAAACTACAAGAAGATAATATTAAAACCTCACAAAATAATTTTGATAGAACAGAAGAAAAATTTAAGCTTGGTCAGTTAAATTCTATTGAGTTTAGGCAAGCTCAAATAAATCTTCTAAATGCTGAATTAACTAGAAACCAAGCAAAATATGCTGCAAAATTAGCCGAATTACAATTACTTCAAATTAGTGGAGAAATATTAAATATAGACTTCTAAATAATAAGTAAAAAAAGAGTCAAAATAAACAGCTTTGTACGGTTAAAAGTGCATTTCATCTATAGGTATTTGTTAAAATTTTAAGCATTTCATCGATAAAAATAGTTATTAATCCTGTTCAGGTGTATATTCGTAAGAGATAACCTAAATGCTACCAGAAAATATGAAATCTTTTAAACTTTTAGTAATTTGTTTGTTTACAACAGTTTACGCTTTCGCTAATATATCTTCTACAGAAAAAAATGCTTTAATTGCATTATATAATGCTACAAATGGAGCAGAGTGGAATACAACATGGGATTTAAATACATCTGTAGATACATGGTACGGTGTTAAAATAGAAAATGATAAGGTTATAGAAGTAAATCTTCAATTTAATAATCTTCAAGGTAATCTACCACAAGAAATAGGGAATTTAAAGTATTTAAGAATAATAAACTTAGGTTTCAATAAATTGACAGGTACATTGCCTCATTCATTAAAAAATCTAAAAGAGCTAACAGCTTTAGAATTATTTATGAATAAGTTTGAAGGCCATATTCCTTCAGAATTAGGAGAATTAAAAAAGCTTGAATCATTAAAGCTATACAGTAATCAATTTACAGGAGAAATACCTAACGAATTAATGGGATTAACAAATCTTAAAGAGCTTTTGTTAGGAAGCAATTTTTTAACAGGCCATATACCAAATGAGATTTATGCATTAACTAAGTTGCAAAAGCTAAGTCTTATGGATAACAAAATGGATGGTGAAATACCAACTGAAATTGCACAATTAAAAAATCTTGAGGAATTATTATTATCAACAAATCAATTCACAGGAGATTTACCAATAGAGTTTATGAATTTAACTAACTTAACTACGGTTATGGTTAGTGATAATAACTTAAATCAGGAATATATTAGTGTTTCTGGGAATAATGCACCTAAGTTAGGAGCATTTGAAATGCAAAACTCTACAGCTGTAATGGATATAGAAAAGGATTAGTTTAAATTTTATAAATTTATTTTAAAATAGCCATCATTATGATGGCTATTTTTTTTAGATTTATTCTATGCTAGAACACTTTTTTACTTGTCCATATTGTTGGGAAAATATTTCTATGCTTATAGATAACTCAATATCAAGTCAATCCTACATAGAAGATTGCGAGGTTTGTTGCAACCCAATTCAAGTTTCTGCTAAGTTTTTAAATTCAGAATTAATAGAATTTCAAGCCAATAGTATTGAGCAATAATATTTTTTATTTTATGCTTGCAGATATTAAAAAGGGTTGTATATTTGCAGTCCAATATCGCGGGATAGAGCAGTAGGTAGCTCGTCGGGCTCATAACCCGAAGGTCACTGGTTCGAGTCCAGTTCCCGCTACTAGTAAAACCTTCAACCAAAAAGTTGAGGGTTTTTTTATGGGTTTGAAAGTATTAAAAAATTAAACTTATTATAGTTCCTTTTTCCGGCTCACTCTGTACCTGAATTCTTCCGTTATGTAACATCATAATTTGTTTTGAAAGACTCAAACCAATTCCGCTACCAGATTTTTTTGTACTAAAAAATGGTACAAAAATAGTTTCTAAAATCTCGTTTGCAATTCCTTTGCCATTGTCTGTAACTTTAATAACTATGTTATCTCTATTTTTTTCTGTTGAAAGTGATATTTTAGAATCTTTTTGTCCATCGCAAGCATCTTTAGCATTTATAATAAGATTGATTAATACTTGTTCAATTAAATGGGTATCAATATTTAATTCTAGTTTTGGGTTATTGTTTTTAAATTCTAATTGAATGTTTTTTTGATTCAATGTAGGTTGCATTAAATCATTTATACTTTTAAATAACTCATTAACTAAAATTCTTGATTTGTTAACTTGACTTACTTTATTTAAAGTTCTGTATGTTTTGGCAAATTTCATTAAACCTTCACTTCTTTTTTTAATACTAACAATACCAGTATTTAAATCTTCAAGGTTTAATTTTTGCTTGTTAGGATTTGTAATTGCTGTGTCTATCTGTTCATGTAGAGTTTCAGAAAGAGATGAAATAGGAGCAATACTATTCATGATTTCATGAGTCATAACGCTCAATAGTTTTTTCCAAGCTTCAGATTCATTTTTATTTAATGTGTTTTCTATATTTTGTATAACTATAAGTTTAAAGGAGTTTTCCTCTACTTGAAAAATAGTGTCAGAAATAAGAACTTTTAATATTTCTCCTCTCATTTCTAAATTTATAGATTGATAATGCGGGTAAAAGGTTTCAAACAAATCATCATACATTTTTCCTCTTCTCTTTTTAACAAATCTTATATTTTTAAAAGATGGTAAATCTATTATTTTTAAAAGCGAATCGTTAACCCAAAGTACATCGCCATTTTCAATGTTATAGGCAATAATGCCAACATCAACCATTTCTAGTATTTTTTGAAGGTATAAAAATTGAGCTTGACGTTCTTTGTTAATAGCTTTAAAAGTTCTATTTACCAAATTGAAGCCTTTATGAAGATTTCTAATATCTTTTGGTCCATGCTCTTCTGTAAACCATCTTGAAAAGTCTCTGTATTTAACAGACTCGAAAAAATCATCCATTTCTACAAAGCGTTTTGTGACAAAACGATAAAGGTTAACGAGTACGATTAGTGTTAATAGAATTCCGGAAAACAGAAAATAATTATCATTTAAACTTATACCATAAGCTATTAAAGTTACAGTTCCTAAAAGCAAAACAACTCGAATTAATAGCAGTAAAAAAAAAGATTTATAGGTCATACTTGTTTAATCTACGATATAGTGCAGTTCTTGTTATACCAAGCTCTTTAGCAGATTTAGAAATGTTACCTTTATTTTTTTCAATAACATTAAGAATAGCATTCTTTTCTAAAGTTTCCAGATTCATACTTTTAGATACAGGATTTTTTACTGTTCGTTCTATTGCAGAGAACACTAAATCATCGGATCTTAAAATATTTCCTTCTGCCATAATTACTGAACGTTCAAGTGTATATTGAAGTTCTCTTACATTGCCAGGAAAATCGTGCTCTTTTATTTTATTGACAAAATTTTGATCTAAAGTAAAAGGACCTTTAAAATATTTTTCGGCATAAGCATCAACAAAATAATGACTTAGTAGTATTATATCATTATCACGATCACGTAGTGGTGGCATAATAACATCTACAGTATTAATGCGATAAATTAAATCCTTTCTAAACTTACTTTCATCAGCAAGATCATTTAAGCTTAGGTTTGTTGCACAAATTAACCTTATATCTAAATCTACTGAATCATTAGAACCTAAAGGAGTTACTTGTCTGTTTTGTAAAACACTTAAAAGTCTTACTTGTTGACCAAGTGTAATATTGCCAATTTCATCTAAAAATAGTGTACCTCCATTTGCAGCTTCAAAGCGTCCAATTCTATTTTCGTTTGCGCCAGTAAATGCTCCTTTTTTATAACCGAATAACTCACTTTCAAATAATGATGAAGTTAGTGCTCCAACATCAACTTTTACAAAAGGTTTGTTTTTTCTGTTTGAGTTTTCATGTATGGCTTTTGCTATTAAATCTTTTCCGGTACCGTTTTCACCCAATATAAGAATGTTGGCATCAGTTGGTGATACTTTACTTATTTTTAGGAAAACATCTTGCATAATTTGACTTTCCCCAATAATTTTTAAGCCTTTTTTAGTATCTAATTTATGTTTTGTTGTTGTTTTCTTTTTAAGAATTTGGTTTATAGATTCAACTAATTTTTCATTCACCCAAGGTTTTACTAAAAAGTCTGAAGCACCTTCTTTTAAAGATCGAATAGCCAAATCTATATCACCGTAGGCAGTAATAAGTATAACATCAATTTTAGGGTTAAAGTTTTTAATTTTATTAAGCCAGTATATACCTTCATTACCGGTATGTACAACGCCATTGAAATTCATGTCTAGAATAATTAGATCAAAAGATTCTTTTTCAAGAAGTGAAATAATGGTGTTAGGATTTCTATTAACTACTACAGATTTTGCTAACGATTTAAGTAACAATCGTAAAGCAGTTAACACATCATCATCATCATCAATTACTAATATGTTGGCATTTTTTAATAGCATCTTTCAAATTTAATAATTTCAATAAGCTTTTTATAGTTATGGAGAATTAATTTATGAGGTTATAAATAGTGTATTGTAATCGTACAGTGAGTGTATCAAAACCGAACACTTAAATTTTGATTAAATTACTTAATTTATTGATAATCAGTTATTTGATATTTTGGCATCATTATGCTATACGAATTGTAAAATTATTTTTATGGACGTACCAATTGAGAAAAAGCGATTTCCGAAGTCTAAACTTATCATGATAGGTCTAGGAGTACTTTTTACATTTTTATTGTTATATGTATTTGTTTTTTCTTCCAGTAATTCAAAACTTAATGTAGATAAAGAACGACTGAGTATAAATACGATTAAAGAAGGTGTTTTTCAAGAAAACATATCTGTTAACGGTGTTGTATTGCCTATTACAACAATTTATTTAGATGCTGTTGAAGGAGGTAGAGTAGAAGAAAAGTTTGTTGAAGATGGTGCTGTTATGAAAAAAGGCGAACCCATTTTAAGATTATCAAACACAGATTTAGAGTTGAGTTTAGTTAATCAAGAAACCTCAGTTTATAATCTGTTAACCCAAATGCAAATATCTCAAAATGCAGCAAGACAAAATACTATTAATAAGCTTAACCAATTTACCGATGTTGAAAATAGCTTGATTGAAGCAGAAAGGGTTTATAAGCTAAATAATAAACTTTATGAAAAAGGAGCTATAGGTAGGCAGGATTTTATTAAATCTGAAAATGATTATAACTATCAAAAGGAACGTATGCAATTGGCTAAAGAAATATTAAATCAAGATTCTGTTGCAACAAAACAGGAACAAAGGCAAATAAATAGTTCATACCAACGTACACAAAGTGCACTAGAGTTAATGAGAAGAAAAGTGGCAGACTTGGTGGTAAAAGCACCAGTTGATGGTCAATTAACATCATTAGATGCAGAGATTGGGCAATCAAAAAGTAAAGGAGAAAGACTTGGACAAATTGATGTACTAAGTGGTTTTAAAGTAAGAGTTGGTATTGATGAGCATTATATAAGTAGAATTTATACAGGACAAAGAGGTTCTTTTACATTCAACAACAAGCTTTACTACTTAGTAATTAAGAAAGTATTTACCCAAGTTACCAATGGGCGTTTTCAAGTAGATATGGAATTTGAATCTGATGTTCCAGAAGGTATAAGAAGAGGACAAACACTACAAATTAGAGTAGCATTAAGTCAAGAAAAACAAGCGTTGTTAGTGCCAAAAGGAGGATTTTTTCAGCAAACAGGAGGCAATTGGATTTTTAAATTAAGCGAAAATGGCAATTCTGCCTATAGAGTTGATATTTCTCTAGGAAGCCAAAATACAGAATACTATGAAGTAATTAACGGGCTTAAACCGGGAGACAAAGTAATAACTTCAAGTTATGATAACTATGGAGATATACAAGAACTAATTTTAAAAGATTAAAAAATTAAATAGAAAACAAATGATAACAATTACAGACCTTGAAAAATTTTATAGCACAGATGAAGTGCGAACTATTGCCTTAAATAAACTGTCTTTTAAAGTTAATAAAGGTGAATTTGTAGCTATTATGGGACCTTCTGGATGTGGTAAATCTACACTTCTAAATATATTAGGGCTTTTAGATGATTCAGATGGTGGCAGCTTTGTTTTTAATGGTACTGAAGTATCTGGTTATAATGAGCGAAAAAGAGCAAACTTAAGAAAACATAATATTGGGTTTGTATTTCAAAGCTTTAATTTAATTGATGAACTTACCGTTTTTGAAAATGTAGAACTTCCACTTATTTATACTGGAGTAAAACCTGCAGAACGTAAAAAACGTGTTGAGGAAGTTTTAGAGAAAATGCAAATTATGCATCGCCGAAAGCATTTTCCACAACAATTGTCTGGAGGTCAGCAACAACGTGTTGCTGTAGCAAGAGCTGTTGTGAATAACCCAAAATTAATATTAGCTGATGAGCCTACTGGTAATTTAGATAGTAGTAACGGTAATGAAGTTATGGACTTGCTTACAGAACTTAACGAAGCTGGAACAACTATAGTTATGGTAACACATAGTGAACACGACGCAAAATACAGTCATAGAATAATTAGAATGCTTGACGGACAAAAGGTTACTGAAAATGTACTGGTATAAGTAAAAATCAATCAAATCAATAAAACGAACAAGTATGATTAGGAATTATTTTAAAATAGCTTGGAGAAACCTTCTCAAAAATAAGGTATACTCATTCATCAATATTTTTGGTTTGGCTATTGGTATGGCAGTAACAATAATGATAGGATTATGGATTGTTGATGAGCTTAATTATAATAAATACTTCAAAAACTATAACAGTATTGCTCAAGTTTTTCAAAGCCAAACTTTTAATGGTAACTCAGGAGCTGGACCAGCTATTCCAAGACCTTTAGAAATGGAACTCCGTAATAATTATGGTGACAATTTTAAGCATTTAACCATGTCGTCTTGGACCCAATCTAGATATCTTAAATATGGAGATAAAAGTATATCCAGATCGGGCAATTACATTCAGGAACCTGGGTTAGAAATTTTTGAACCTAACATTCTGAAGGGAAAAAAGAATGGATTAGTAGAAATGAATTCTATAATGCTGTCAGAATCTACAGCTTTCGCTTTGTTTGGAGATACAGATCCGATAGGTAAAATGGTTGAGGTTAATAATACTGATAATATGATTGTTACCAGTGTTTTTGAAGACTTTCCTAACAATACTTCAATGAGCACAGTTAAATTTCTTATGCCATGGAAAAAGTATATTACAATTCAAGAATGGATTAGAAATGCAGCCGATTCATGGGGAAATAATTCTTTCCAAATGTTTGTTCAAATTGCAAATGGAACAAACATGAAAGGGGTTACAGAAAAAATTATAGATTCTAAAAAGAAAGCGAATGAGGATACAGCAGAATTTAATCCAAGAATATTTTTGTTGCCAATGAATGACTGGCATCTGCGTTCTAATTTTGAAAATGGAGTACAGTCTGGTGGGCGTATAGAAAATGTTTGGTTGTTTGGAATCATTGGTGCTTTTGTATTGTTTTTAGCTTGTATAAACTTTATGAACTTAAGTACAGCACGTTCTGAAAAAAGAGCTATGGAAGTGGGTATTCGTAAGGCTATTGGGTCTAGTAGAGAACAATTAATAAAGCAATTTCTAAGCGAATCTTTATTAGTGGTTTTATTTGCTTTTGTAGTAGCAATTTTGTTAGTGCTACTACTGCTAAATGGATTTAATAATTTGGCTAGTAAAGAAATTCAATTCCCTTGGCATAATATGCAATTTTGGAGTTATTCATTAGCCTTTATTCTATTTACAGCTCTAATTTCTGGAAGCTATCCTGCACTATATTTATCTTCCTTTAAACCAGTAAAAGTATTAAAAGGAACCTTTAAGGCAGGGCGATTTGCTGCATTACCAAGAAAGATATTAGTAATTACTCAATTTACAGTTTCTGCAGCTTTAATTATAGGAACTTTGGTTGTAATGCAACAGATAGAGCACAGTAAAAACAGACCTGTTGGATATAACAAAGAAGGATTGATACAAATTCCTATTATGAGTCCTGAATTTGAGGGTAAATATGATTTTATGAGAAATCAGTTTATAGCTTCTGGTGCAGCCATAGAAATGTCTCAATCTAGTAGTCCAACTACTGAAATATGGTCTAACCGTTCAGGTTATATTTGGGATGGTAAACCTGAAGGGTTTCAAGAAGATTTAGCTTGGACTGAAGTATCCTATGAATATGTAAAATCATTGGGTATGGAAATTGTTGAAGGTCGCGATTTTTCAAGAGATTTTGCTACTGATTCTACAGCTATTTTAATTAATGAAACCGCCGTAGAATATTTGGGTTTAAAAGATCCTGTTGGTAAGTTTTTAAGAGATGATGATGAAGAAGATCCAGGACCACCATTAAAAATTATAGGTGTGGTAAAAGATGTTATAACGCAGTCTCCCTACGAACCTGTTAAACAAGGTCTTTATGTTTTTGATAGGTATGGAAATTCAAGTTACTATAATTTAAGACTTAACCCAGAAAATAGTGTTAAAACTAATTTAGAAATTGTTGAATCAACTTTTAAAAAGTTTTTTCCAAACCTACCATTTCAATACCAATTTATAGACGAAGAATACGGAAGAAAATTTGCAGCCGAAGAACGTGTGGCAAGTTTAGCAAGAGTATTTACAGGGTTAGCAATTTTTATTAGTTGTTTAGGACTATTTGGTTTAGCATCATTTGTTGCAGAACAGCGTACAAAAGAAATAGGCGTAAGAAAAGTGCTTGGAGCTACCGTAGCAAATTTATGGATGTTGCTTTCTAAAGACTTTGTTCAATTAGTCATTATCGCATTAATTTTAGCCGCACCAATAGCGTATTATGTAATGCATGAATGGGTACAAAAGTTTGCTTACAGAACAGATATTTCACTATGGATATTTTTAGCAGCAGGTATAGGTGCATTAGTAATCACAATTATTACTGTGAGCTTTCAATCTATTAAAGCAGCATTAGCAAACCCAACTAAAAGCTTAAGGACAGAATAAAATTTCATCAATCAAAAAACGAATAGTCATGTTAAGAAATTATTTCAAAATAGCTTGGAGAAACCTCTCAAAAAATAAGGGTTTTACAATCATTAATATTATTGGGCTGTCTTTAGGTATTGCTTGTTTTATAGTTATTGCTATGTATGTAACCGATGAATTGAGTTATGACCGTTACAACGAAAAAGCAGACCGAATTTATAGAGTTAATTCTGATATTGTTTTTGGAGGCACAGACTTAATTATGGCTGTAACTTCTGATCCAATGGGAGAAACCCTAAAAAATGATTATCCAGAAGTAGAACAATACACCAGATTGTATGCTTCACAAGGTGCAAAACTCATAAAAAAAGAGAATGAGTATATAAATGAAACCTCAGTAGTTCATGTAGATTCTACTTTTTTTGATGTTTTTACGCTTCCATCAATTGTTGGCAATACAAGAACAGCCTTAAATGAACCAAATACTGTGGTTATTACCGAAACTGCAGCTAAACGTTATTTTGGATCACCAGAAATGGCTATTGGGAAGATGTTGGAAACCGATGATAATCAAAGAACGTTGTATACAGTGAATGCGGTAATTGAAAACATGCCCAAAAACTCTCATTTTAACTTTGATTTTTTCTTTTCCATCAAGAACATAAACTACACTTTAGGTAATTATTTAAGCCATAATTTCCACACCTATGTTGTTTTAAGAGAAGGTACAGACTATAAAGCTTTTAATGAGAATTTTACAGAAGTTATAGATAAATATGTGCTTCCACAGGTCTCACAATTTGTTCAAATTGAAAGTATGGATGAATTTGCCAAAAAAGGTAACCGCCTCGAGTATTCATTAATCCCACTTACAGATATTCATTTAAAATCATCAAGAGGTGTTGAATTAAGTGCTAATGGAAATATTCAGTACATCTATATATTTTCTGCGGCAGCATTATTTATTTTAATACTTGCCTGTATTAATTTTATGAACCTTACAACAGCAAGATCTTCCGGACGAGCAAAAGAAGTAGGTATAAGAAAGGTATTAGGTACCGAAAAAAAATCATTAATTGGGCAATTCTTAACAGAATCTACCCTTATTGCATGTATTGCACTTGTTTGTGCTATTGTTTTTGTTTGGCTTACTTTAGGTTGGTTTAATGGAGTCTCAGGAAAAGAAATGGAGCTTAGCTTATTATTAAAACCTAGTTACCTACTTTTTTTATTCTTACTACCATTTGTTGTTGGTATTTTTGCGGGTATTTACCCAGCATTTTTCTTATCGTCATTTAAACCTATAACGGTGCTTAAGGGGAAATTAACTTCTGGTCACAAAAAAAATTCATTGCGTAATTTTTTGGTAGTATTTCAATTTACGACTTCCATAATTTTAATAGTTGGTACAATTGTTATTTATAAGCAGTTAAATCATATTCAAAACTCAAATGTAGGTTTTGATAAAGAACAGGTGTTAGTTATTAACAACTCTGGAATTCCAGATGAGACCAAGGAATCATTAAAAAATGAAATCACGCAGTTAACAGGTGTAACATCTTCAACATTTGCAGGCTATTTACCAGTTAGTGGCTCATCACGATCTGACACAACATTTTCAACAGAATCGGTTATGACAGTTTCCAATGGCTTTAATATGCAGTATTGGCGTATAGATTATGACTATTTGGAAACTATGGAAATGGAAATAAAAGAAGGAAGAAATTTTTCCAGGTCTTTTGGTACCGATTCAACTGCAATAATATTAAACGAAACTGCAGCTAAATTAACGGGTTTTGATAATCCTGTTGGTGAAAAAATATACACAATGGATGGAAATAATCAATTATTAACATATACCATTGTCGGAATCGTTAAAAACTTTAATTATGAATCACTAAGACAAAACGTAGCAGCTTTAAGCTTCAGATTAGGTTATAATAAATGGGTTTCGGCTTATCGACTAAATACTTCAAATGTAAATGACATTATAAATATTATTGAAAAAAAATATAAATCAGTAGCACCTGGAATGCCTTTTGAATATAGTTTTATGGACGAGTCTTTTGACAATATGTATCGTCAAGAAAGACGCGTTGGTAAAGTAGCATTAACCTTTGCATTATTGGCAATAATTATTGCTTGTTTAGGATTGTTTGGTTTAGCAACGTATATAGCTGAACAACGAACCAAAGAGATAGGTATTAGAAAAGTATTGGGAGCTTCAGTCTCAAACATAATTAGAATGTTATCCACCGACTTTGTAAAGCTAGTTTTATTGGCATTCATTATTGCTACTCCAATTGCGTGGTGGTTCATGAGTAAATGGCTTCAGGATTTTGCTTTTAGAATAGATTTAAGCTGGTGGATATTTGTAGCCACAGGAATTTTAGCTTTAATAGTAGCCTTATTTACTTTAAGTTTTCAAGCTATAAAAGCAGCATTAGCAAACCCAACTAAGAGTTTAAGAACAGAATAAAATTCTAATAAATAAAAAATGTTATTAAAACTTAAAGATATATTTAAATGGGTTAATTCTGGAAGTCGACGAATCTTTTTACTCAAAGATATTGATTTAGAGGTTGAAGAAGGTGAATTTATTTCCATTATGGGACCATCAGGTTCAGGTAAATCAACATTGTTGAATGTAATAGGTATGCTAGATGGATTTAATGAAGGCGAATATCATTTTTTAAACGAATCGGTTCACACATTAAAAGAAAGGCATCGCTCAAATCTTTATAAGGAATATATAGGTTTTGTGTTTCAAGCATATCATCTTATTGATGAGCTAACTGTTTATGAGAATATTGAAACTCCTTTATTATATAAAAAGATGAAGTCCTCAGAACGGAAAGCACTTGTTGCAGATATATTGGATAAATTCAATATAGTTGGAAAAAAGGATTTGTTTCCATCTCAATTAAGTGGAGGTCAACAGCAATTGGTTGGTATAGCACGTGCATTAATTTCTAAACCTAAATTAATTTTAGCCGATGAACCAACTGGAAATCTTAATTCTAAGCAAAGTGAAGAAATAATGGAACTTTTTAAAACACTAAATGAAGAAGGAGTAACTATAATACAAGCAACACACTCTGATTATAATGCTAGTTATGGTTCGAGAACTATCCATTTATTGGATGGTGGAATTAATGCTGTTTAATTGAAAATAAAGACTTATGAAACACTATAGCATACTTTTCATCTTTTTAAGTTTTATAATGATATCGTTTGGACAAAATGGGAATGAAATAGTTTATAATTTGCAGGATTGTATCGATATAGCATTAAAAAATAATTTGGATTTAAAATCTGCAACATTAAGGGCAGAAACTGCTAGCGTTAACTTTAAGCAAAGTAAAAATGCATTATTACCATCATTAAACGGTTCTTATAATTTAGGAAAAACAAGTGGTCGTAGTATTGACCCATTTACAAATAGTTATAGTAACGAGCGTATTACGTTCTCAAATGCTGGTCTTCAGGCTGATGCTGTAATATTCAATGGATTTAGATTGTTAAACTCTTGGAAACAGCAAAAATTTAATCTATTGGCTTCAGAGATGGAACAAGAAGAAGCAAAACAAAATTTAATTCTTGACGTTACTTTGGCTTATTTACGGGTTATGAGCAACAAAGATTTATTGAATTTAGCCAAAAACAGATTGGAGGGTACTGTTGGGCAACTTAATAGGCTAAAATCATTATTTGAAGAAGAGGTTGGTAATCCATCAGAATATAGAGATATCCAAGGTTTAAAAGCAAGTGATGAAGCTAATATTATTGATGCAGAGAATAACTATATAACAGCAAAATTAAACTTAAAACAGTTATTAAATTCAGAAACTGATTTTGAATTAGCAGTTATTGATGTACCATTAGATTTTGCCGTTTATAAAAACTCTTTTGAAGAAGTATATGATTCAGCTATTCAAAATTTGGCAACAGTAAAAGCAAGTGAATATAGACTAGATGCTGCAAAAAAAGGCGTTTCTGTAGCAAAATCACAATACATCCCAGAAGTTTCCATTTTTGCAAATTTAGGCACTAATTACTCAAGTGCAGCCCAAGTATTTAATGAAGGGCAAACAAGTATTGTTGAAAACGGTGATTTTGTCACTGTATCTGGGCAAGATTATTCTGTTTTAACAGAAACAACAGAGTTTATCCCTGAAGATATTTCATATAAAGATCAATTTGAAAATAATTTTAATAGCGCAGTTGGTGTTGCAGTTTCTTTCCCTTTATTCAATGGGTTCAGGGCCAAAAATAATATAGCAATAGAAAAAATAAAAAAAGAAGAAGCATTGGTTGAATTTGATAGAACAAAAATAGAGTTACGTACAGCCATAAAACAAGCTTATAATACTATGGTGGCAGCGTTTAAGCGTTATAAAATTTTAAAAAGTCAAGTTACTGCTTATGAAGAATCATTAAGAATTAATGAGATACGTTTTAACAATGGGGCTAGTAATAGTGTAGACTATATTATAAGCAAGAATAATTTAGATAACGCTCAAATTAATTTTAATAATGTTAAGTATGAGTATTTATTAAGGCAAAAGGTTTTAGATTATTATAAAGGATTATAACTATAATAAATATTAAACCAATAGTGAAGTAAATCTATACATGATATTTTTTATTGAATACTTTCAAGCGATCTAATAAAAAACAAAAGGCTTTCAAAAATTGAAAGCCTTTTGTTTTTTAAAAAAATTAAATAAAACTATTCAATTGTAAATTGAAATATTGGTGATTCAGAATTATTGTTTTGGTCATCATATGTTATTATTCTCCAATAGTATATGTTACCTGAACTCACATCTGCTGAAAAACTAGTATTACTAGTTGTAGTAACAACATTAGTTGGTGTAGTTTCAGTACCAAATAACACATCATATTCTGTAATATCATTATCTACATCTTCTCCAAACCATTCTAACGTTACGCTTGAAGTTGAGGTATTAAAAGTCTCAGCCAAAGCAGGAGCTATTAAATCTGCAGGGAAAGGCGCATATGAAGAAACAGCTTCTCCGGCATTATAAAACTTCCACGTAGGGCTTTGTGCAGTTTCTGTACCAGAGTTTTTAGAAATTACATACCAAGAATATGGAGTACCTCTTAAAATAGTTACACTTCTTTCAGATACATTTGAAGTGTAATTTTCTATCTCTTGAGTATTTAAGTTTTTCACAAATAATTGGTATGAATTTGTATTATTAGAATCGTTCCAATTAAACGTAATGGTACTTTCTGTACTTGTTATATTTGAGCCTTCTGTACATTCTGAATTTTGTTCTGGAAATGCCAGTGTAGATGCACTTGGTGGGTCAATAACTACTGGATCTGGATCTGGGTTTGGACTATCATCTCCACCTCCACTACTACAATTGATGTTTACAAAGAAAAGCCCTAAGCTTACTGCGATATATAAAACTGATTTTTTCATTATTCCTTAATAATTTTAAAACTTTTACTATTTGCTTTTGTTATAACTCTTAAAACATAAATACCTTTTGAAAAATTAGACGTATTAATTTTTAAGATAGAATCACTAGTATTTAAACTATAAACTTGTTTCCCTAAAATAGAATATATCTCCACACTAGAGACACTGTCTTTTAATTCACCTAAGTAAACATTTAAGTTATCCGAAATTGGGTTTGGAAACGCAATAATATCATTGCCATAAAAAATAGTTTCTTCGTATTTACCTTGACAAGTTTTATTGGTTTCAACAACAATTTTATTTTCTCCAGACTGTAATTGTAACTCAATGTTAGAAGCCGATGTCTTTGTAGTTATACCATTTAAAGTTATATTATAAGTTTCTCCACCATTTAAATTTAACGAAACAGTGTTTTTAGTATTACTAACTTTTGAAAGCACTGATAAATCTTCAGGTTCGGTAATCGTAACATTGAAACATTGTTCGTAATCTGTTTGTCCATCTACTGTTATACAAACTCGATAATCACCTGCTTCTAAGCTAGATTTAGTAAATGTTGTAGTAAAGTCATCATTACTGTTAAATCCGTCACCAGTTATTGTAACAGTGTATAACATGTTTTGAGTTGTAGAAATATCAATACTCCCATTATTACTACTTCTACATGTTTCGCTAGTTACTTGTAATGCAAAGTTATTAGCTGGTAACACAAAAACCTCACAGCCAGTAGCATCAACAGTTGCTCCTAAAGGAGTATCTGAACATAAATCTTCTGCATTTGGAACCCCATCACTATCCAAATCGTTAGGGTCAATAACTGGTTGAGTAGCATAAACTTTATATTCGCCGGGAGCCAAAGTTATTGAAGATGATACATCTGCTACTTCTAATGGTGTATTATTATCTAACAAACTGTACCATGTTCCTGTATTTGAAAAGTTAGGTACCACAGTTTGTTCTACAATATCAAAATTGGCAATCACAGTAACATCAAAATCACCTGAAATATCGTTTAAGTTAATACGCTTTACAAGTCCATTTAAGCTAAATGAGAAATCGGTTGTATTAAATGTTGAAGGATATGTTGTTTTAAGCATAATCATTTTTGCAGTAACATCATGCAAATCAAGTCTGTCTGAATCTGTATCGTAACCTAATGTCCAAGCTACAGGCTTTTCATCTAATCTACATGCGCCATTTGTAATATCATTTTCGCAATTAATACTTTTATCATAGCCTAGTTCTCCAAACTGCCATATCATTTTTGGACCAGGAACACTATAAAATATCACTGAAGCTGCTTCTTGTCTATCTAATGCAGTACTTAAATCTTTTACATTATAGTCGTCATTAGAATTCCCATAGGCTAAATTTCTAACCATAAGTCGCTCTTCATCATGGCTTTCCATATAACCTATAACATGCGGATTATCCCAACCTCTATTTTGATATGATAACCACGATACATCAGCGTCTGATGCATATCCCATAGTATTTTGGTTGAAACTGTGATTTAAATTTCCCCAAAGCATAATCCCGTAGTTGGCCAACTCTGTTTCTTCGCTATTATCTGATAAATGTTCGAAAATAACGTAAGCTTCATTTCCAGGATCGTTATCCCAAACATGATCTGCAAAAGCTTTTAAGTTTTGAATTCTATCTGCATCATAAGCACTTGCCCAATTGCCGGTTCCTGTATAAATAGTATTAGATAGCCCTTTTGTAAAATCGAATCTAAAACCATCTATTTTGTATTCGTTCATCCAAAAACTCAATACATCATTAAAAAAATTGACTGTATAATCAGATTCGTGATTAAAATCGTATCCCCAATGTGCACTGGTGTTATCAACTAAATTATGGCTTTCATTATAATATGGACTATCTGCAGCTGGACGGTTATTTGCACTATCCCAATACATTTGTAATAAAGGTGATTGACCATATGAATGATTAAAAACTACATCGGTTAAAACTGCAATACCACGTTGATGGCATTCATCAATAAAAGCCTTTAGATCGTTACTTGTTCCATAAGCTTTATCTGCTGCCATATAAAAAGAAGGATTGTAACCCCAACTATTGTTTCCTTCAAATTCATTAATTGGCATTAATTCTATGGCATTAACTCCTAGGTTTTGTAGGTAATCCAGACGAGTTATTGCTTCTTGATATGTGCTACTTTCAGTAAAATCTCTAATGAGCATTTCATAAATAACAAGGTTTTCTTTATCAGGTCTAGTAAATGAAGTGTTTTGCCATGTATAACTTGTTTCATTAATTTTAAAAGTTGAAACGATGCCTGTTGTTTCTCCGCTAGGATAAGCCATTAAATCAGGGTAAGTAGTACTGGAAATATACTGATCATTATTTGGGTCTAAAACTTTGCGTGAATAAGGATCAGCCACTTTAATGCTAAAATCTATATAATATTGATAAGCGTATTCCATATCAGCATCTAAACCAGGAATTGTAATCCAAAACAAATCACCATCTTTTTTCATTTGATAGGTTTCGTTTAACTCCCAATTATTAAAACTTCCAATAAGGAAGACATCTGTTTTATTTGGAGCTTCTAGAACAAACGTAACGGTTCCATCTCCATTATTATTAAATCCTTTTGAAACACCTATTGGTAAAGTTTCACTTTGAGTTGCGTTTTTAACAAAAACAGAAACTTCATCTTGTTTAGTTTCAGTTCCTTGAGTTGCAACGACTTCAATAGTATGAAGACCCGTAGAAGTGAAGGTATATGATGTTGAAATTAATGTGTTATTGGTTACTGTTTGCACAGAAGTGTTATTAACTTTTAATTCTAAATCTGCACTAGTATTTGATTCAGCACTTATAGTAATATTATCATTTAAACTATAAGCTGATCCATTTAGAGGATTTGTGATAACTATATTTAAACCCGCTTCAAATACATCAATAAAGATATCTGATGTTTGTGTGCCGCCATCTGCAGAACGAAATACAAAACTTAATTCTGTAACTGTATCAGCAGTATTTACGCCATAATACGTATAAATATCTGGTGTGATGGTAAACTCGTATATGTTTCCTGATGTATTGGTTAATGCAGGTTGTGCAGTGTTATCTCCCCATGTTCCTATAACATTTTGCCATTGAGCAGCATTAACTGTAACTCCTGTATGAGCATAAATGGTACCTGTATAACTTTCTAAAGGTGTACCTGTTACATCAAGAATAACCGTTATTTCACTAGTTGTAATAGGTATAGTAGGTGATGTTGTTACAACTTGAGCAAAGCTTAATGAGGTTATTAACAAAAAAAGCAAGTATATTTTTTTCATAGCTGAATTTTAAATAAAAAGAGGTTGTATACAATCGTAATACAACCTCTTTGTTTGTTAAATATTTACATATGTTTATGTATGATTATCTTTTTCCTAAATAATATACTGGACCACTAGGATCATTAAAATCTATACTGATAACATAATTTCCAGCTTCAGAGGCAATATTGTTGTCTGCATCTTGGTCTAAAATATTATCTGCATTAGCATCACCATAATCTCCTCCCCATGTATCATTTTGACGGAATTTAATTTCTCCATCTAATAGCGTTATGTTTTCAGCGAACCATACACCTGGTTGAATTTCTGTTAAGTGAGCATCAGGACCTGCATTACCCCAATCGTTATATCCAGATCCTACAACACCCCATACATCAGCAACTTCAATAGAATATGAGTTGTCCTTTAAATCTACTGTAACTAAATAGTGTCCTGCGGTCACAGCAATATTATTATCTGCATCTGCATCTAGAATACCATCTAAATTTGCATCTCCTAAATCACCACCCCAAGTGTTATTCATTCTGAATTTTATATCACCATCTAAAAGAGCTACGCTTGCTTTAAATGTATCTGTGGTATAATCATAATATAATTTTGCATCTGGACCTGCATTACCCCAGTCATTAAAACCTGAACCAACAATACCCCAAGAAAATTCTTCTATGGTATAAGACATATCATTAGTATCAATAGTGATTTTATAATCACCCGCTGTCACAGCAATATTGTTATCTGCGTCAGCATCTAAAATACCATCTAAATTTGCATCTCCTAGGTCACCGCCCCAAGCATTATTTTCTCTGAATTTAATTTCTCCATCAATTAAATTAACGTAAGATACAATTACACCTGGTGTATCTGTAGTGTAAAATTTACCATCAGCAAATCCACCCCAGTTATTATAACCAGAACCTACAACACCCCAACTAGCAATTTCAAAAGCACCGCCACCACCTGTAGTTGGAGCTTCAAGTAATTTTAAAGTAATCGTTTGAACTGCGCTGTAAGATTCTGTAGTAGATGAAGCATCTCCTACAAAACCTCTAATTCTAAAGCTTAAATCTCCAGTATCAGGCTCTGTTGTATCAGGGTCGTTATCTAATCCTGCTTCTTCTGCTAAGCTTTTTAAACCAGCGATACTTATTGTTGCTTGAGTATCTTGTGTTACACCAATACTACTAACTTGCATTACATCTGAAAAATCTCCAAGAACAGAGTATTGAACTTCGTACGAAACATTAGTTGGAACATCAAAATCAGCTGGATTCCATGTGAATAAAACACCAATGTTAGTATTAACATCGTTCCCTGCAGGCAAAATATATTCTTGAAGAAATGTATTCGTAAACTGGAATTCTCCTTGAGGAGCTGCAATAAATTCTAAAGCGTCATCTTCTTGACAAGAGTTAAAGCCTACTAAGGCTAAAATCATTAAAGTTATTATTTTAATATTTTTCATGTTTTTAATTTTTTATTAGTAACCAGGGTTTTGTTGTAAATTAGGATTTGCTCCTATAGCTTGTTGTGGAATTGGAAAAAGTTTATAATGTTCTGGAATAGAAGTTCCATTAGGTGTGTTTCCTTTCCATGGCCATAAATAAGAACCTCCTGTAAATTTCCCAAATCGAATTAAATCTGTTCGTCTGTGACCCTCTAAATTTAACTCTCTTGCGCGTTCATCAATTAAAAAAACTAAAGTTAAATCACCCTCAGAAATAGTGCTTGCATTTGAACGTGTTCTAACATTATTTACATACTCAACTGCTAAACTCATACTTCCACCAGAAGCGCCTCTAACAACACATTCTGCATACATTAAATAAGCATCAGATAATCTATATAAAGGAAAATCTGTACCAGAAAATTCTGTCGCTGTAGAGGTTGCACCAAAATCATTATTTCTGAATTTTATTGAAGGATATCCATCTGTCCATTCTTTATAATCGGTCATTTCATAGTTGTGACCTTCTGTCCAAAATAATGTTGATCTTACATCAGTAGAAGTTTCTAAATTCCCAAATAAACCGTACCAAGCTTCTGTTGCTCTATGACCTTGCCATCCTGCTGATGCACCAAAATCGGCAATAGGCATTGTATCTGGACTTAAATTTCCGTTAACAATATAAGTTGTGTTTCCATAACTTTGACTATTAATAGGATCTGCTATTAACGGATAGATTATTTCTGACGAAGCGTCATTGTCTCCAGTAAAATTACTACCAAAGTTAGTTGCCAATTGGTAACCACCTTCATTGATAACCTTACTAACATAAGTTAAGGCTTCACTGTATTTTGGAGTTCCAATATAGACTTCAGCGTTTAAGTATAGTTTAGCTAAAAGCATATCAACTACATACTTATTGGCTCTACCGTAATCGCTGGTAGTAGGCATATCGGCTTCAATTTCTAAAAGTTCTGCTTCAACGTAATTAAACAACTCTTCTCTAGTAGCTTCTGGAAGCGGATTACTTTCCCCTAAATTTTCTTCAGTTGCTAATACACCTTTTCCAAATGCATCAATTAGATAGAAATAAGCTAAAGATCTTAAGAACCTAGCTTCTGACCTTGCTAATTGAGCATCAGCAATATCTGAAGCATTTAATACTTGTATTAAGTTATTACATTGTGGTATAGTGTAATAAATTCTGTTATATAAATATCTGAAGAATTTATTATTACTATCCCAGTTAGATGTTGTTGTTAATTGATCTAAACCATCATCTCCCCAGCGGTTTTTCATTCCATCTGCCGAGAAATCTTGTAAATTTACAATACCTCTTAAAAATGGAGATTCACCTGCATCATCACTAATATCTGAGCTTCCAGGTCCATTTGGTCCAGATAATGCAAAAGAAGCATATAGTCTAGAAACAATACCATCAATAGCTTCAGGATCGTCTTGCAATAAATTGTCTAAAGTTAGCTGTACTTTAGGCTCAGTATTAAGGTCGTCTGTACAGGATACAATGCCTAACATTGTAAATCCTATAAATATTAATATTACTTTTTTCATAATTATTTTTTTAAAAGTCTAAGTTTATACCAAACGTATATACTGTTGGTCTTGGGTAAAAATTACCATCAATTCCATCGAAATTTTCAGGATCTTGCCCACTGTAATCAGTTATAATAAAAGGATTGGTTACTGCTCCATAAAATCTAATGGTTGCATTTTTAATCATATTATCAAATCTATGACCAAGTGCTATGTTATCGCATCTTAAAAAAGTGGCATCTTCTAAGAAATAATCAGAAAACTGAATGTTCCCGTTAACATTTTCAAAAACAGGATCTGCAGCTCCATCGTAAAAATTAAGAACATTAGTAATACTAGTGTTATTATTAGGCGTTGCACTATCAGTAAAACCAAAGTTTAGTTTATTAAAGTTATATACGTTTCCTCCTATTTGACCTCTAAAACTAGAAGATAAATCCCAGTTTTTGTAATTGAAATTTAAACCAAATCCGTAAGTCCAATTTGGTGCTATTTGCTCATAATAACGATCTGCATCGGTAATGTTATTATCTCCATTTAAATCAACAAATGCATTTGGGATAGGGTTACCATTAACATCATATACTTGTTTTAATACAAATGCACTTCCAGCTTGTTCGCCTACAGCATGTCTCTTTAAAAACACACCTGTTCCACGAAGGTTTCCACCAGCAGGAATGCTTGGTAAATTATTTAAATCTGATACTTCAGTATTGTTATAAGATATATTTGAGTTTATACTAAATGAAAAATCTTCAGTTTGAATAGCATTTATGTTAAGATTTAACTCAAAACCTTCACCTTCTGTTTCTCCTACATTATCAACAAATGTGCTAGAGAAAGCTTGACCAGGAGGAACAGGTACATTAGCTAGTAAATCTGTAGTTTCTCTTTTATAAATATCAAATGATCCTGATATAAAATTGTTTTTAAAGAAATCAAAATCTACACCAAGGTTATAAGTTGTAGTTTTTTCCCAAGTTAAATTAGGATTAAAAGGTAAAGCTGAATATAGAGAAGAACCTGGTAAATATTGGCTATTACTATCACCAGCAGCAAATAATGGAATTGAAGGATAATAACCTACAACACCAGTAATATCCTGTTGGCCTGTTTTACCCCAACCAAGTCTAACTTTAAAATCATTTACAAACTCTACATCTTTAAGAAAAGACTCTTGCTTAACTTTCCAAGCTAATGCAGCTGCAGGGAAATAACCCCATCTATTATCTTCAGTAAATAATGAAGATGCATCTGCTCTAAAAGACACCGTTAATAAATATTTTTCAGAAATATCAATATTAGCTCTTCCAAAGAAAGATTGTAAGTTTAACACATTATAGTATCTAAAATTTGGATTTGCAGTGTTATCTAGTATTTGCTCTCTTAAGCCTGTTTCATTATTATAACGAAAACGGTCTTGATTTCCATCATTTTTAAAATTTTGATAAGAGTACCCAACTTGTACATCAAATTTGTTAACAATACCATTATCGAATTCTTTAGCATACTGTGTGTAAGCATCAAAAGTAGTATTTGTGATATGTTGACTTTCTCTGTAATTTACACCTGGGTTAAAAACAAATGTATTTTGAGTTTCTAAAGGTCTGTATGTTGCAAGAGAATTATCTGAAAATGATTCTTTAATTTTTGATCTAGACGCATCTAAACCTACATTTACAACGGCTTTTAATTCAGGCAAAAAAGGCATTTTATAATCTAGTTGCGCATTACCTAAAAATCTAAATACGCGTTCTGGTCTTTGTCTTTGTTTAAGCAACGCTAAAGGATTGTATTGACCATCTAATAATAAACCATTTGTATTCGTGTAATAACCACCAAAAACATTGTCAGCAGAATTATTAAAAACAGGTTTTGTAGGATCGAATACTAATGCACCGTATAAAACACTTCCTGTATCAATGGCATTTTTATCTGCAAAAATACCTTTAGCATTTACATCTAGTTTTAAATTGTCATCTAGTAATGTTGGTGTTAATTTAAATGAAGCAGTTACTCTTTCATAATCATCAGTTTTTACAACACCTTGACTATTTGTGTAACCAACAGAACCTCTAAAAGGTATTTTCTCAAAAAGATTAGCTCTGGCGCTAAAATTTGTATTAGAAGAAATAGCTGTTCTAAATACAGCATCTCTCCAGTCAGTATCATATATTGCTCTACCGTTTATAACTTGAGAGACTGTTTCATTAGTACTAACTGAACCAACATCTACACCTAGTCTGTCAACTAGCGTTGGATGATATTCTTGAATAAATCTTACATACTCATCACTGGTCATGATGTCTAATCCTTCTCCAGGATTACTAACAGAAACATCTGAAGAAAAATTAAATTTAACATCTCCTGATGTACCTCTTTTTGTTGTAATGATAATTACACCATTTGAGGCTCTTGACCCATAAATTGCTGTTGCAGAGGCATCTTTTAATATAGAAAAGCTTTCTACATCATTTGGATTTACTAATGATAAAGGGTTACTAACACCTGCTGGACTATCATTACCGATTGGAACACCATCTATAACAATTAATGGATTGTTTTGTGCATTTAATGAAGCACCACCACGAATTCTAATATTTGGTGCAGAATCTGGCGATCCACCTGCGCTAGTAATTCTAACACCAGCAGCTTTACCATTAAGTAATTGATCTGTAGACACAATTGCACCTCTGTTAAAGTCTTTTGACGAAACTACATCAACCGATCCTGTAGCATCTTCTTTTTTTACGCTACCATAACCAATTACAACGATTTCATCTAATTGTGCAGCATCTTCCGATAACTGAACATTTAAATTAGCTTGACCATTATAGGTTATTTCCTGAGCTTGAAAGCCAAGGTAAGTAAATACAAGAACATCTCCATTATTGACTTCGATCTGATAGTTTCCATCAAAATCTGTAGAAGTACCTGTTGTTGTACCTTTAATGACGACATTAACACCTGGAAGTGGTATTGAAGTTGATTGTTCGGTTACTGTTCCTCTAAGTGTTGTTTGTCCGAACGTAAGTGCTGGGGCAAAAAACAATAAAAACAGTAAACTGTGAATAATTGTTTTCATATAATTTAATTAAATTAATGTGTTAAATAGTTTAGTTATATTTTCACTTCTCATGTCAAAGCTATGTAAACAAATTGTTAAGAAATAATTTCACATTGCGAAATTCGTAACGAAAACGTTTTCGTGTTGACAACTTTTTAATATTTAACATATTTAATGATAATTGCATAAGTATAATTCAATAGAAAATAAATGTGATATCTTTATAAGGAATGATAAATAAGTACTTTATTTGAAATAAAGTTTGTAATAATGAAACGAAAAATCACCCTAAAACAAATAGCTAGAGAATTAGATGTCTCAATTTCAACAGTTTCTAAAGCGTTAAGTGGAAGTAAAGAAATTAGTGAAGATACTACACAAAAAATACAGGCTTTTGCAAAACTGTATAATTACAGGCCAAATAATATTGCTTTAAGTTTAAAAAATCGAAAAACTAAAACTATAGGTATACTAATTCCTGAGATTGTACATCACTTTTTTTCTACAGTCATTTTGGGTATAGAATTAGTTGCAAACAAAAGAGGATATAATGTTATTGTTGGACTTTCTAATGAGTCGTTTACAAAAGAAATTATAAACATGGAGATGCTTGCAAATGGTAGTATAGATGGGTTTATTCTATCTATTTCTAAAGAAACTTTGCTAAAGCAGGATTACCACCATTTTAATGCAACCATAAATCAAGGTATGCCTATTGTTATGTTTGACAGGGTTGTAAACGATGTTAATTGCGACAAGGTTATTGTTGATGATTATAAAGGCTCTGTTAAAGCTGTAAACAAACTAATTGAAAAAGGCTGTAAAAATATAGCTTTAATAACCACAATGGACTACGTAAGTGTAGGTAGATTAAGAACTCAAGGATATTTAGAAGCCTTACAGGAAAGTAAGAGAGCAGCCGATTCTAATTTAATTTTAAAGATTGACGAAGAGTTGAATGTTGAAGGACATTTAGATATTTTAGAAAATGAAATTGAACAATTTTTTAAATCGAATAATAAAATTGATGGTGTTTTTGCAGTTAACGAATTGTATGCTGTTACAGCTATGAAAGTAGCCAGAAAATTGGGTTTAAAAATACCTAAAGATATCCAAGTCATCGGTTTTACAGATGGTGTACTTTCAAAACATGCTACACCTAGTTTAACAACTGTTAGTCAGCATGGACAAAAAATAGGAGAACAAGCCGCAGATTTACTCATAGATAGGTTAGAGTCTGAAGAAGATGAAAATGCAGAATATATAGAAGAGGAAGATCGTATCGATAATTTTAAAACTATAGTTATAGAAACTGAGATTATTGAAAGAGAGTCAACCAAATAGAATATTTATTGGGTAAGATTAAAATCTTTTATATCTTTGCAACTAAATCAAAACTTATATTTTCACTTCTCACAATAAGTTTTGATAAGTAATTACCGCTTATCAAATAGTATTAATTTTAATATACTATTTAATGGAAAAGCGTAGATTAAGTTTCTGGCAAATCTGGAACATGAGTTTCGGGTTTCTTGGAATCCAAATGGGTTTTGCCCTTCAAAATGCCAACGCAAGTAGAATACTTCAAATTTTCGGAGCCGATGTTCACGAACTATCTTGGTTTTGGATTATTGCACCTTTAATGGGGTTGATTGTTCAACCAATAATAGGTCATTATAGTGATAAAACATGGGGTAAATTTGGTAGAAGAAAACCTTATTTTTTAGTAGGTGCAATTCTTGCATCAATAGGTTTAGTTCTAATGCCGCAAGCCGATATGTTTATCGCATTTCTACCTGCACTCTGGGTAGGAGCGGGAATGCTCATGATAATGGATGCTTCTTTTAACATTGCCATGGAACCTTTTCGTGCTTTGGTTGGAGATAATTTAAGAACAGACCAAAGAACTCTTGGGTTTAGCGTGCAAACAGCTTTAATAGGTTTTGGAGCAGTTATTGGCTCTTGGTTACCGTATGCTTTAACCAATTGGTTTGGTGTATCTAATGAGACATCTCAAGGAATTGTACCAACAAATTTAATTCTATCATTTATTATTGGAGCAGTAATATTAGTTGTTTCAATTTTAGTAACTGTTTTAACTACTAAAGAATATTCGCCCGAAGAATTAGAAAGTTTTGAAGATGAACAAGCACATGCTGAAGCCATAGTTAAAGATGATAAAGATGAAAAATCTAGCTTGTTAGATATTTTTGAAGACTTCAAAAAAATGCCAGTAACAATGCGTCAATTAAGCTGGGTTCAGTTTTTTTCTTGGTTTGGTCTTTTTGGTATGTGGGTATTTGCTACCCCAGCTATTGCACAACATATTTATGGATTGCCTTATACAGATAGTAGTAGTGCAACTTATCAAAATGCAGGTGATTGGATAGGAATTCTTTTTGGAGTTTATAACTTAGTATCTGCCTTTTACGCTTTTGCTTTGCCTTACATTGCAAAAAAAATAGGAAGAAAAAAAACGCATGCAGTCTCATTAGTTATAGGTGGCTTAGGTTTACTTTCTATTTACATAATGCCAGATAAAAACTGGCTTATTTTATCAATGATAGGAGTAGGTATTGCTTGGGCAAGTATTTTGGCTATGCCTTACGCTATTTTAGCGGGGTCTATTACGCCAAAAAAAATGGGGGTTTATATGGGGATTTTCAATTTCTTTATAGTAATCCCTCAAATTATTAATGCCTTAATTGGCGGTCCACTTGTAAAATATGCTTATGGTAATCATGCCATATTCGCTTTGATAATGAGTGGTGTAAGTTTTTTAATTGCAGCATCTTTAGTGTTTAAAGTAAAAGATGTTGATGATGTAATACAATCATAATTAATGAATAAAATAGGAGTTATATTCGATTTAGACGGTGTCATAGTAGATACTGCTAAATATCATTTTCTAGCTTGGAAAAATCTTGCGGATGATTTAGGGTTTGAGTTTACCGAAACACATAATGAATTACTAAAAGGTGTAAGTAGAGTAAGGTCTTTAGAGATTTTACTTGATATAGGAAAAGTAAATATTTCAGAAGAAAAAAAGCAAGAATACCTAATTAGTAAAAATGAAGATTATCTGCAGTATATTAATAAAATGGGGCCTGAAGAAATACTACCAGGTGCTGAGAAATTACTTGATACTTTAGATACTTTAGGAATTAATTATGTTTTAGGTTCAGCAAGTAAAAATGCACCATTAATTTTAAAACAAGTTAATTTGTTTCACAGGTTTAAAGGTATTGTAGATGGAAATAGCGTATCTAAAGCAAAACCAGACCCTGAAGTGTTTTTAATAGGCGCTAAAAAACTAAATTTATTTCCAGAACAATGTATTGTTTTTGAAGATGCCATAGCAGGTGTTGAAGCTGCTAATAAAGCAAACATGACATCTATAGGTATTGGAGACAAAGAAACGCTTAGTGAAGCAGATTACAATTTTAATAACTTAACAGAAATACCCGAAAATTTCTTTGAAAATTTTCTTTCAGATAATAATTAGAAAAATATGAATCAAGATTATATAAAGCCAGATAATTGGTCAATTATAGAAGAAGGATTTGATGCAAATCGTGTGAAATCATCCGAAAGTCTTTTTAGTATCGGTAATGGTGCTATGGGACAAAGGGCTAATTTTGAAGAACGTTATTCTGGGCCAACCTTTCAAGGTAGCTATATTGCCGGTGTTTACTATCCAGATAAAACCCGTGTTGGTTGGTGGAAAAATGGGTATCCAGAATATTTTGCTAAAGTATTAAATGCACCAAACTGGATTGGTATTAATGTATCTGTTAACGGTGAACAATTAGATTTGTTTACCTGTAAAGATGTTGAAGGTTTTAGAAGAGAACTTAACATGAAAGAAGGTTGGCTGTCAAGAAGTTTTGTAGCCACTCTTCAAAATAATATAAAAGTTGAAGTAAAAGCTAAACGTTTTTTATGTTTAGATTTAGATGAAGTAGGTGTTGTTAATTATGAGATTAAACCTCTAAATAGTGATGCAGAAATAATTTTTCAGCCCTATTTAGATTCTGGTATTACAAATGAAGATACCAATTGGGATGATAAATTCTGGGACACATTAAGTGTGAGTCATGAAAATAATCAAGCTTTTATTCAGGCTAAAACAATGAAAACAGATTTCTATACCTGTACGTTTATGGAATCTCAAGTTTTTATAGAAGGTAAGTCTGTTTTAATAGAGCCAATTATTCAAGCCGATTCAAACTATGCTTCCTTTAGTTATAAGCAACAGGTTAAACAAAATGAAACTTATACAATTCATAAGTATGGAGGCTATACTGTAGATAGAAATCATGACAAAAACGAATTGGTTTCTGTTACAAAAAATGTTTTAGAAACAGCTACAAAAAAAGGATTTAATCAACTATTAGAAAATCAAAAACAAGCTTGGGAAACTATCTGGAGCATGTCTGATATTACAATAGAAGGTGATGTAAAAGCACAACAAGGTATACGTTTTAATATCTTTCATTTAAACCAAACTTATTTAGGAAAAGACTCTAGATTAAATATTGGTCCAAAAGGATTTACTGGAGAAAAATATGGTGGAAGCACGTATTGGGATACTGAGGCTTATTGCATTCCTTTTTATATGTCAACTAAAGACCAACAAGTAGCCCGAAGTCTTTTAGAATATAGATATAACCATTTAGAAAAAGCTATTGAAAATGCTGAGAAGTTAGGTTTTAAAAACGGTGCAGCATTATACCCAATGGTTACTATGAATGGAGAAGAATGCCATAATGAGTGGGAAATCACTTTTGAAGAAATTCATAGAAACGGTGCTATTGCATTTGCTATTTATAACTATTTACGTTACACAGGAGATTATAGTTATGTTCCAGAAAAAGGATTAGAAGTACTTATTGGAATTGCGCGTTTTTGGGAACAGCGTGCTACATTTTCTAATGATAAAAACAAATATGTTATTCTTGGAGTTACAGGTCCAAATGAATATGAAAATAATGTAAACAATAATTTTTATACCAATTATATAGCAAAATGGTGTATTAATTATACGCTTGAGAATATTCAAAAAATAATGATTGAATATCCTGAAGATTACATGAGAATAATGAGTAAAACAAATCTGTCAGACACCGAGTTAAATGCTTGGAAAAAGGTTTCAGAAAACATGTATTTTCCTCATTCAGAAAAACATAATGTTTATCTTCAACAAGACGGATTTTTAGATAAAGAACTAATTACAGTTAATAATTTAGATAAATCAGAACGCCCAATAAACCAAAAATGGAGTTGGGACAGAATTTTACGTTCACCATATATAAAACAAGCTGATGTATTACAAGGATTCTACTTTTTTGAAGATCACTTTACAGATGAAGAGCTAGAGCGTCATTTCGATTTTTATGAACCTTTTACGGTGCATGAAAGCTCATTGTCACCTTGCGTACATAGTATTCAAGCTGCGAAATTAGATAGAATGGAACAAGCTTACACCTTCTACTTACGTACTTCTAGATTAGATATAGATGATTACAATCACGAAGTACATGAAGGTTTACACATTACATCAATGGCTGGAACTTGGATGAGTATTGTTGAAGGTTTTGGTGGTATGAGAGTTAAAAACAACACGCTTTCTTTCACTCCTAAAATTCCTAAACAATGGGATGCATATTCTTTTAAAGTTAATTTTAGAGGACAGATATTAAAAGTTAATGTTTCTCAAAACGATACCACATTCGAACTTAGTGGAAACACAGAATTACAAATACAAGTTAATAACAAGTCAGTTACCATTAAACCAAATAGCTTGGTAAAAGTTTAATTTAAAATAAAACAAAATGAAGTCATTAATACCAGCCATAGCCCTATTGTTTTCAGTTTTTATTGGAGCGCAAGAGTTAAAATCACCAAACGGAGAGCTCACTATGCAGTTTTCTTTAGAAAATGCAGGAAGACCAACTTATAAGTTGTCTTATAAAAATAAATCTGTTATTAAACCTAGTCATTTAGGGTTAGAATTAAAAAATGACAAATCATTATTAAATGACTTCACAATTGTAAAAAGTGAAACAGCAACTTTTGATGATACATGGCAACCTGTTTGGGGTGAAGAAAAAGATATTCGCAATCACTACAATGAGTTGGCAGTTACTTTAAAGCAAAATGAAACCGATCGAATTATCTTAATTCGTTTTAGATTATTTGATGAAGGACTTGGGTTTCGTTACGAATTTCCAACTCAAAAAAATCTAGTGTATTTTACAATTAAAGAAGAAAAAACACAGTTTGCTATGACTGGAGATCATACTGCGTTTTGGATTCCTGGAGATTATGACACACAAGAATACGATTATACCGAATCTAAATTATCAGAAATAAGCAAAAAATTTGATGCTGCTGTAACTGATAATGCATCACAAAAACAATTTTCAAAAAATGGCGTGCAAACTGCTTTGATGATGAAAACCTCAGAAGGGTTATACATTAATTTACACGAGGCTGCATTAATTAATTACTCATGCATGCACTTAGAATTAGATGAAGAAACTCTGATTTTTGAATCGCATTTAACGCCAGATACAATTGGAGATAAAGGCTACATGCAAGCGCCTTGTAATTCACCATGGCGAACCATTATGGTAAGTGATGATGCTAGAGATATTTTGGCTTCAAATATTACCTTGAATTTAAATGATCCTTGTAAAATTGAAGATACTTCATGGATAAAACCTGTAAAGTACATTGGTGTTTGGTGGGAAATGATTACAGGAAAAAGCTCATGGTCTTATACTAACGAATTACCTGCTGTACAACTTGGAGTTACAGATTACTCAAAAGTAAAACCTAATGGCACTCATGCAGCAAACAATACAAAAGTTAAGCGTTATATCGATTTTGCTTCAGAACATGGTTTTGATGGGGTTTTAGTTGAAGGCTGGAACGAAGGGTGGGAAGACTGGTTTGGTCAATCTAAAGATTATGTGTTTGATTTTGTAACACCTTATCCAGATTTTGATGTTGAAGAAATTCACAATTATGCAAAATCTAAAGGCGTTAAAATGATTATGCATCATGAAACTTCAGGTTCGGTGCGTAATTATGAGAGGCATATGGATAAAGCTTATCAGTTTATGAAAGATAATGGATACGATGCTGTAAAAAGTGGGTATGTTGGTAATATTTTACCACGTGGCGATTATCATTACAGTCAGTGGATTGTTAATCATTATCAATATGCTATTGAGAAAGCTGCCGATTATGAAATTATGGTTAATGCTCATGAAGCAGTAAGACCAACAGGTATTTGTAGAACGTATCCAAATTTAATAGGAAACGAATCGGCAAGAGGTACAGAATTTCAAGCTTTTGGTGGTTCTAAACCAAACCATGTTACCGTATTGCCTTTTACACGTTTAATTGGTGGACCAATGGATTATACACCTGGTATTTTTGAAATGGATATTAGTAAACTCAACCCTAATAACAATTCACATGTAAATAGC